>CASBQX010000272.1 GCA_949127925.1 Synechococcales cyanobacterium PMM_0002 | reverse complement strand
GGCTGGGGCTTTAGGTGGGGCTTTGGGTGTGGCTTTGGCCGAGGACAAGCTGCTCAAATCCTTCAGTCCGGTTCACAAAACTCTGATTTTGGCGGGTACTTCCTGCTTGGGCTTGGGGCTGGGGTGGTTGGCACATTGGGCATTAACGCGGTGAGTGCTTGGTGAAGTACGTTGGGCTACCCTCATCAGGAGGCTTAGAGTTAGACCTTTCCCACCTGGCAAAGCATTAATCATACGGATTCTAGGGTGCTGGCTTTTGGTTACGGTCTTCAAAGCGCGATCGCTGATACTCCTTTTGTGATGCGCGATCGCTCACACTTCAATTTCCCAATCTTCGGCTCGTAATCCCTCGACTCGCTCAAACTTCAATATATTGCATGTCAAAGGATTAAACTATTTGCCAGTGCGATCGCTGCGGTACTGATTGCGTAAATCGAGATTCTTCAGACTCAAGAGAATTATCCCTAACCGTTCTGCCTCTAGTCTGCCCTACTCCACAACAATCGGATGCGACGGCTGAAACCACCCCGCTCAATCTGTCTCCGGTTCTGTTCTGCCAACACTGCCTCACGATCAATTCCGTAAACTGCCATCAAAGTGTCCATGACTTCACACAAGTCAGCTAACTCTGCAACCAACTCTGTAGAAGTTGCTGCCGATGCTTCTTGGGCTTCTTCCACCAGTTTTGCCCGCAGCGCTTGGTGGAATTCTTCCTCAGTCATCGTTTCTATCGCGCACTCTTGCCCTGCTGCCTGAATAATTTCGGGAATGCGATCGCGGATTAGCTTGTTATATTCTCGTTTCATAGTGCAAGATTTGCCTTAGAGGATGTCTTAAAAGTGATCGGCTGTGCTTTTAGGCACCGAGTGATCCCCCCTAACCCCCTTAAAAAGGGGGGAACCGAACTTAAAGTCCCCCTTTTTAAGGGGGATTTAGGGGGATCGATACCGTTTTGCTACCAGCAATCAGACTTTTAAAACATCCTCTTAGCTTGACTGCTCCAAATTCTTAGAACGGTGAATTGAGCTTTCTAGTAGACTTGGATGCAAAGCTTGAATTTCCTGTACCTGCGCCACTCTCCTTTTGGCATATTGCTCGATCGCCCCACCTGTACAAGTTTCACAAATTTAGGATTAGGCTAACAATTCACCTGTTTCTTGCAGAGCGTGCAGGCGTTGGTAAATCCCGCCTTGGTTCAGCAATTCCTCGTGATTGCCCACTTCGACAATCTGCCCTTGGTCGAGGACTACAATTTTGTCTGCTTCCCGTACCGTACTCAATCGGTGTGCAATAATCAGCGTTGTGCGCGTTCCCAAAATACTCCGCATGGCTAGTTGAATCGATCGCTCCGATTCGTAATCTAGGCTGGAGGTGGCTTCGTCGAAAATTAGCACATCGGGGTTGACCAGTAGGGCGCGGGCAATGCCGAGGCGCTGCCGTTGTCCGCCCGAAAGCCGCACGCCGCGTTCACCCACTACCGTTAGGTAGCCCTTGGGCAACTGGTGAATAAACTCATCGACGCGAGCAACTTGGCAGGCAAATTGCACTTGCTCTTCGGTGGCGTTGGGGTTGCCATAGGTGAGGTTGTCTAACAGGGTGCCGTTGAATACATCTACTTCCTGGTGTACGATCGCTAACCGCCGCCGATAGCCCGTTACATCTAGATTGCGGATGTCGTGCCCGTCGATCAAAATCCGTCCGCTTTGGAGGTCAAAGTAACGGAACAGCAGCTTCACTAATGTAGATTTACCGGAACCAGATCGGCCCACCAGCGCCACGGTTTGATTTGGCTCAATTAGCAGGTTGATATTGTTTAACACTAAGCGGTTTTTGTCGTAGCCAAAACTCAGGTTTTCGAAATGCACCTTGCCAGTAAATTCGTAATGGCGAACTGCGTCGGGTGAATCGCTGAGGCTGGCGGCATCGGTGCCGACGGGGGTTTGCATAAATTCGTGGAATGTTTGCATGGACGCATAGCGACGGGCAAATATTTCTGCCATGTGGCTAATTGGCTCTAGTTCTGAATACGCCATGCTTGACAGCGTGAGTGTCGTCACAAAATGGCCTAACGAAATTTGTCCCTGTACCGTTGCCCATAGGGTCAGCGCTAACACCACAAATACCGACGCTTCAATCACCAATTTCTGCCACGAAAATAGGACAACGTAGCCTTTATGCAAGCGGTAATCCACTACGGTAAATTCGCGCTCTAGGCGTTGCTGCTGTCGCTTTAGCTCATGGGCTTCGGTGGCAAATGCTTTAACGGTTTTGATATTGGTAATAATTTCGGCGGTGCGGCTTTCGGTGTTTTCTTCGTAACGCTCTAGCTTTTGCTCTGTATTGCTCAGTTTCTTCAGTTCTCGCCAGGTGAAGTTAAGAATGAATAGGAATGACACCAGAAAAAGGATGGCAATTTGCCACTGGATGAGCCAGATGACGATAAAAATGCCCAATACGCGCGCCACTTTTGGAATCGCTTGTCCAGCCACTTCGGGATAGGTATAGGTATGGTTTGACAACCCCCGTGCGACCCGTCCCGAAATCCGTCCGGCGTTGTTTTCGTCGTAGTATTCCAGCGGTAATGTTAGAACTTTGGCGATCGCCTTTGCGGTATGGTCACGTCGAGTCCGCAGGGCAATATCCCAGTGAAACCAGTTACCCAACCACGGCTGGATTGGAGCACGGGCAACGGTGACTAAAAAGATGATCGCAAGCAGCACGATGATTGATGCGGTTTGATTGCTGGGTTGATTCGTCAGCCGCGCAGAGGCATCGACTAACTGTTGCAATGGTCGATCTAATCCCTGCTCTGATAGCACGTTGAGCAATTGCCCAATGGCGTAAGGCACGGCTAAATCAAGAATTTCAAACCCACTACTGGCAGCGATACTGAAGAGGGCGATCGCCCGATATCGCTCAAAATAATTCACAATATCTCGAATGTTCGCCATGTCTTCTACCTCTGTTGGCTAGGTTTGACTAGCTGGTTTAAAAACTTAAATTCGTGGACAACTCATTGCTCTAGCTCATTGCCACTGGGAATAGACCCATGGGTTTGATGCCGCAGGTCGGTCTACGAAATGAAAAATTTAAGCCCTCTAAGGGTTGACGAAACTGACTGGTGTTACAAGTGTAACGTGCTTGTAGTATGTTGGTAAAATTTGTCTTGATCGTAGAGACGCGATTAATCGCGTCTCTACGATCAGAACAAATTTTTGGACTACAAAAAATCAACAGCTCAAAAAACAGTGACAATCGGGCTTCTCTAGCAGCGATTCAGCAAAAACGTTGAGCGTAGTGGCCGCTAGCAACCCGCCGCCCAACGTACCTTCAAGAGTGACATAGGGAATGTCAGATTGCATGAGCTGGCGTTTGGCTGCGGGCGCATGGCTAAACCCAATCGGCATGGCAATGATTAAGGCAGGCTGGATTGTTCCGGCGGCAACGGCCTCACAAATGGCTAGCAAAATCGACGGCGCATAGCCGATTACTAAAATGCACCCGTCTGGCATGTGTTTGATGGATTGATCAAACATCGGATGCTGCCAGAAAGCTTGCTCAACTTCTGACGTTTTGTGTAAATGAGGATTGCTGATTAGAGGCTGTATGGCACAGCCCAGATGCGCCAAGCGGGTGTGATCTAAGGCCGCTGCGACCAAGGGGGTATCGACGACAATGGTGCAGCCCGTTTGCAGGGCATTGCGGGCGGCGGCGATCGCATTCTGTGAACCCCGGCTCAATTTGACAAACGGCACTAGGCTAACGTCCCCACAGGCGAGTACCAGTTGGGTAAGCAGGCTCACTTCAATTTCGGGGCGATCGCTTAAGTCTGGCAATAGGCGCTGAAGTGATTCTTGAAACGCTTCTGGATGGGAGTGAACTTCAGCATCTAATCGACTCCAGAGCGTTTCTAAGCCATTCAGGCTGGCGTGGGTGTCTACATCTAATTGTTTCAATTGCGATAGGGCTTCGGCCTGGACAAGCTGACAGGAGCGATCGCGCCCTAGCAACCCTTCTAGTGCCGTTGCGGTCTGGCGCAGTTGGGCAATTTGCTGCATGACGCTGCGATATTGCTGCTGCAATTGCAGCAGCATCGTGGCCTGTTCCGATTTTGGCTCGACCTCTAGCAATTTGTGAATGTGAGAGAGCTGAAAACCCTGTTGTTTTAAGGCCACAATCCGCTTCAGCCGCTGCACATCTTGGTCACAATACAGCCGATAGTTGCTGGGCGATCGCACGGGTTGAGGCATCAAGCCCAGCTGATGATAATGCCGCACCATGCGGGGCGTAATGCCCTCTTCGACTGTATCGGTTAGTTCTTTAATCGTGAGGTAGCGGTTCATGGCGGTTGCTTAAGCTGATCGGCCTTAATAGCCTTGATAGTCACATGCTTGACCTTAACATCCTTGACATTAACATCAATGTCAAGGTTTAGGGTAAGAGGGTTGTCTGCCTCAATATCCCATGCTCGACTCTGTGCGTTTACCCTCGGCTCGGCTAGTTAGCTTCAGCCAAACCCATCGCGATACCATTGCTGCCCTTGTCTGTGGCCTGCTGTTGCTCTTGGGCTGGTTTGCTCTGCATATCAACTGGGTGGGGTTGGCATTGCTAATTCTGCCGATTGCCTATGTCATCGGCGGCTATGAGAGTGCCCGCGAAGGATTAACAACTCTGTTTCAGGAAAAGGAGCTGGACGTCGATTTACTGATGATTGTGGCGGCACTAGGAGCAGCCAGTCTGGGGCTATGGCGGCGAGAGTATTACTTGATCATTGATGGTGCGGTGCTGATTTTGATCTTTGCTATCAGTGGGGCATTAGAAGGCTATGCCATGCAGCGCACCGAACGCAGCATTCGCGCCCTGATGCGTCTTACCCCCGATACGGCCAGTGTTTTACGTCGTGGTCAAGCCGAGCAAGTGGCGATCGCCCACCTCAAAATCGGTGACGAATTGCTGGTGAAACCGGGCGAATTGATTCCCACCGATGCCGTAATTATTGAGGGATACAGCCCGATTAACCAAGCAGCTATTACCGGAGAATCAATTCCAATCGACAAAACGTTGGGCGATGAGGTGTTTGCCGGCAGCCTCAACGGCAATGGAGCGCTGAGGCTGCGTGTCCATCAACCGCCCGAGAGCAGCTTGATCCAACGGATCATTCGACTAGTGGAGCAGGCGCAAACGGAAGCGCCACCGTCTCAGCAATTCATTGAACGGTTTGAGCGAGGCTATGCCAAGGTGATCGTGCTGGTGGGAATTCTGCTGACGCTGTGCCCGCCATTGCTGTGGGATTGGACTTGGGAAACCACGATTTACAGAGCGCTAGTTTTTTTGGTAGTG
Source organism: Synechococcales cyanobacterium PMM_0002 (assembly GCA_949127925.1). Taxonomy (GTDB): domain Bacteria; phylum Cyanobacteriota; class Cyanobacteriia; order Elainellales; family Elainellaceae; genus CASBQJ01. The sequence goes on along the minus strand of CASBQX010000272.1, from coordinate 2,039 downwards.
GCGTCTCCCTGCGCGCTGATGGCAGCGATTATGCCGACGCTGCTGTCTGGGATCGCCAACGGAGCCAGACAGGGCATTTTGTTTAAAAATGGGGCGCAGTTAGAGCAAATGGGACAGGTGCGGGCGATCGCCTTCGACAAAACTGGCACCCTCACCACCGGACGGCCTGAAGTCCACGCTGTATTCCCCGCTGCTGGCCATTCAGACGCCGACGTTCTACAGGTGGCCGCCGCCCTAGAGGCATACTCCGAACATCCGATTGGGCAAGCGATTTGCCGCTATGCCATGGGTCGGGTTTCTTTGGCAACCGTGACGGGGGTGCAGGCGGCTCCAGGACAGGGCATTACTGGACAGCTAGAGCAGCAATCAGTTGCAGTGGGGCAATATAGGTTTGTGCAGCACCTCCTAGCAGAATTCAAGCCGACGCCATTAAACATTGCCCAACCCCGTTCGTCCCAGGATTTGTCCGACCCGGCTCACGCTCATCCTCTGCTCGATCCGACTCTGCCCGATCCGACTGCGCTCGATCCGACTGTGCTCGATCCGACTGTGCTCGATCCGACCCTGAAATCCCAAGCGCTCCAACTCCAGCAGTCTGGTAAAACGGTCGTGTGGGTAATTCAATCTAACCAGGTATTAGGACTGATTGCGATTGCCGATCAGGTGCGGCCAGATGCCGCTCGGGCGATCGCCGATCTCAAACGGCTCGGGATCCAACATCTAATTATGCTGACTGGAGATAACCAAGAAACCGCTCACAGTGTAGCTGAGGCCGTTGGCATCTTGGAGGTGCACGCAGAACTCTTACCAGAACAGAAGCTCCACCTGATCCGAAAACTCCAGCAGCGTTATGGAGCGGTAGCCATGGTGGGTGACGGGATTAATGATGCTCCGGCGTTGGCGCAGGCAACTGTGGGGATTGCCATGGGAACAGCGGGCAGTGATGTCGCCCTTGAAACCGCAGACATTGTCCTGATGAGCGATCGGCTGGAGCGGATTGCAACCGCTATTCAGCTGGGGCGGCGATCGCAGCGAATTGTCAAACAAAATATCGTATTTGCCCTGAGCTTTATTGTGCTGTTACTCGTCGCCAATTTTGCTGGCGGTATCACACTACCCCTGGGCGTGATTGGTCATGAAGGTTCAACTGTTTTAGTCACTCTCAGCGGGCTACGATTGCTCAGATCCTAACTTTTGCAGTCAGATGTAAAGGATAAACCGCTCCAACAGTCAGCTGGAGTGGTTTACAGCAAATCGAGCACAAGCACCATAAATAGCCCACCGTAAGCCTTCAACTTAGATCAAACACCGTTCTTAGAATGCTCCGCTACGGTTAAAAACAGCCCCAATCGTTTGTAACACTAGCGTCATGTCATAGCCAACTGACCACTTTTCTTGATAGGCCAAGTCTAGCTTCACGATCTCCTCAAAGTCGTCTACGTGCGATCGCCCGTTCACCTGCCATTCCCCTGTGATCCCTGGTTTCACCAACAGGCGCTTAAAGTGATGCTGGCTATAGGTTTTAACTTCATCTAGAGTCGGTGGCCGAGTTCCAGCCAAGCTCATTTCACCGCGCAATACGTTCCAAAACTGTGGCAATTCGTCTAAGCTAGTTTTTCGCAGAAACCGTCCAACTCGGGTAACGCGAGGGTCATTCCGATTCTTGAAGATGGCACCTTTTGCTTCATTCTCAACTAAGTGCTTCAGGCGATCCGCGTCCACCACCATAGAGCGAAATTTCCACATGCGAAACGGTCGCCCATTCAGCCCGCACCGGAGCTGACCATAAAAAATAGGGCCTGGATTATCAACCCAAATGGCGATCGCAATCGGCACTAAAACTACTGATACTAGAGCCAATCCTACGAAGGCTCCGACCACATCGATCAACCGCTTACTAATACTCGAAACGGAGGGATGAATAGGGTCGTGCCTGGTGTACTTTGATACAATCATGTCCATCTGGGGCAACGTAAAAGGGGAGACAACATGTGATTTGAGCATGGCTACCAAAACCAGTGAATAGGGCTGCTACACTT
>CASBQX010000271.1 GCA_949127925.1 Synechococcales cyanobacterium PMM_0002 | reverse complement strand
TGGCAAACTAAATCTCTCAAGAATCTACAGCGTCTAATGCCAAGTTTAACGCTGGAGTTTTCGTCATAATGGTTTTAGCGGCATGTCATAGGTTTAACTCAATAGCGATCGCGTTTAGTTGCTTAAAGCAGCGACCAACAGCCAGTAACAGCCTGCACAGGTCTAGCTGCATAGCTTTTAGGAGATGCGATGCGTCATGATGGAGCGATCGCCCCAAGATTCTGTAGAACGACCGACAGAGCTAGAGCAGCTCCGCCATGAAGTAAAGCGGCTCACGCAAGCCAACAGCGACTTGGAGATTGCGCTCAGCACCACAGCCGAACATGGCGATTTTGTAGAAGCCCAGCTCCAGGCTGCTAATCAAAGACTAGAAGCAGAAATTGCCGAGCGGCAGCTAGCGCAGCTAACCCTACAAAATATTTTAGAAACTGTTTCTAGAGATAAAGCCGATCTAGAAATGATTTTGACGGCCACGGCAGAACATGGCGATGTGCTGGAGTATCAGCTCTACACCCAAGCCGTTGAGACCCTGCGCCGCAGTGAAGACCTGTTTCGGGCGATCTCAGAATCTACGCCAATTCTGATGATTTTGACCCAGCAGCTAGACGGAAAAATTACCTACGCCAACTCCATTTCCATCCAGCAGATGGGGCTAGATATGCAGCGGCAGGATGGCTATCGGCTGCAAGAATTCTTTTTGAACCCAGACGATGAACGGCAGATTGAGGCGCTACTAGCAGACCAAGGTCATGTGCGCAACTATGAAATGCAGGTGCGCTGTGCCACAGATGACGCGTTTTGGGTATCTGCGTCGATTCATCCCCTAGGCTTGGATGATGACCCAACGCTGCTGACGACCCTGTATGACATTAGCGATCGCAAACAGGCCGAAGCTGCCCTCCAGCAGTCGCAGGCCACCTTACAGCAGCAGGCTCAAGACTTAGAACTGCGCGTGATTCAGCGGGCTGCGGAATTGCAGCAGGCAGAAGAGAAATACCGCGCCATTTTTGAAAATGCGGCTGAAGGAATTTTTCAAATTACCTTAAAAGGGAGCTACCTCAGCGCTAATCCGGCATTGGCAAAGCTCTACGACTACGCCTCTCCAGACGAGCTAATTGCCGGCATTACCAACCTCAGTCAGCAGGTCTATGTGCAGCCGCGCCGCCGCGATGAAATGATTGCCTACTTGACCCGCTTTGGCTCGGTCGAAGGGTTTGAATCGGAGGTCTACCGCCGAGACGGATCTACTATTTGGGTTTCAGAAAATGTTCGCGCTGTTCATGATACCGATGGCGTCTTACTGTATTACGAGGGCAGTGCCCGCGACATTACCGATCGCAAGACGGCTGAAGATGAGCTACGCCAGCAGCGGCTGACGTCAGAACGGCTGTTGCTCAATGTGTTGCCGCAGCCAATTGCCGAGCGACTGAAACGGGGCGAAACCAATATTGCCGATAGTTTTCCCGCAGCCACGGTCTTATTTGCCGACATTGTTAACTTCACGGGTTTGTCTTCTCATATTGCCCCTGTGGAATTGGTGGGGCTGCTGAATCGCGTGTTTTCCGTTTTCGATAAGCTGGCAGACCGCTATCAGCTAGAAAAGATTAAGACCATTGGCGATGCCTATATGGTGGTAGGCGGGGTGCCTACCGAGACCACCGATCATGTGGATGCGATCGCCACCATGGCATTGGGGATGATGCGCGCCACCAACCGCTTCAAAACCCGCAATAAACAGCCGATTCGCCTGCGCATTGGCATCCACACGGGGCCCGTCGTTGCAGGCGTCATCGGCAGCCGCAAATTTACCTACGATCTGTGGGGAGATACGGTCAACGTGGCTAGCCGGATGGAATCGCAGGGCGAACTAGGGCAGATTCAGGTCAGCGAAGCCGTCTACGAAAAATTGAGCGATCGCTTTACCTTTGCCCCCCGACCACCGCTGGACGTGAAAGGCAAAGGGTTGATGCATACCTACTGGCTACTGGGTAAAAAGTCTGAATAATTTAGTGCTCGAGTCGCAGATAGTATTGTGAGTGATCCCCGCCTTGCTCCCATTCTCACCTGGTTCACGCAGCAGGGTTGGCAGCCGTTACCCTTTCAGCTCAGCACCTGGAACGCCTATCTAGCCCACCGCAGCGGCTTAGTTCAGGTGCCGACGGGTTCGGGTAAAACCTACGCGGCAGTCATGGGGGCGATCGCCGAACATCTCCACACGCCTCCGCAACCAGGGCTGCAACTGCTCTACATCACCCCATTGCGCGCCCTATCGCGAGACATTGAACTCTCCGTCCGCCGCCCCATCGACGACATGGGCTGGAACCTGCGGGTCGAATCTCGCACCGGCGATACTAGCAGCGCCCGCAAAACCCGGCAGCTAAAAAACATGCCAGAAATTTTGATCACCACACCCGAAACGCTGGCGGTGATGCTGTCTAGTCCAAATGCCAAAGACCTGTTCGGCTCATTGCAAAGTGTAATTTTAGACGAATGGCACGAACTGCTTAGCTCCAAACGGGGCACCCAGGTAGAGCTGTGTTTAGCTCATGTGCGATCGCTGCGCCCTACCCTGCGCACCTGGGCGATCTCCGCCACCCTCGGCAATATCTCTGAAGCGGCTCAAGTTGCCGTGGGGCTGGGCACAGAACCTGTCATCATCCAATCCAACCTCCAGCGCCAAACCATCATTAAAAGCATCCTGCCCGACTCAATTGATACCTTTCCTTGGGCAGGGCACCTGGGTCTGCGGCTATACGAGAAATTGGTAACAGCGCTAGACATCGAAATTTCGACCCTAATTTTTACCAACACCCGCGCCCAGTCGGAAAAATGGTACCAGGCGTTGCTCTATGCTATGCCCGACGCCACCAAAAAAATTGCCCTGCACCACGGCTCCATTGAAGCCAGCGAACGAGAGGCGATCGAAGCGGGACTGAAGAGCGGGCAGACCAAGTGGGTTGTCTGCACCTCCTCGCTAGACTTAGGCGTAGACTTTCAGCCCGTCGAGCGCGTCGTCCAAATTGGCAGCGCCAAAAACCTGGCTCGCCTACTGCAACGCGCCGGACGCTCTGCCCACGTCCCCCACGGCACCTCTGAAATCTTCTTCCTGCCTACCAACGCCCTAGAACTGCTGGAAATTTCTGCCTTTCGCAGAGGATTGATGGCAGGTGATATGGAAACCCGCCGCCCACGCCATCAGCCCTATGATGTGCTGATCCAGCATCTGATCACCCTGGCCTGCGGCGGTGGATTTCAGGCAGATGCCATTTTAGGAGAAGTACGGCAAACGGTTGCCTATGCCAACCTAACTGATACAGAATTCGCCTGGATTTTAGAATTTATTACTCAAGGTGGCAAGTGTTTGACGGCTTACCCACGCTACAAAAAAGTAGTGCTAGAAAACGGCATTTACAAAGTCACAGATAGCCAAATTGCCCGCATGCATCGGATGGGAATTGGCACGATCACCTCGAACCAAGCCGTACAAATTCAATATACGAATCGCAAAAAAATTGGCACCGTTGAAGAGAACTTTGTTTCAAAATTAAAAAAGGGCGACGTCTTCTTTTTTGCGGGGCGGCAATTGGAGTTTTTCATGCTTAAAGACATGGTGGCCTATGTTAAAAGCAGCACCAAAAAGTCCACAGTCACCCCCACGTGGGGCGGCGGCACCTTGGCCATTTCAGATATGCTCAGTACCCATCTACGGCATGAGCTGGATCATGTGACAGGCAATGCGATCGCTCCGCAGGTAAGCCAACGCCCCACCCACCCAGAAATCAGCGCCGAAATCGCCTGTCTGCTGCCCATTTTGGCTGCCCAAGACCGCATTTCTCAGCTACCCACCTCCCAACAATTATTAATAGAAATCTGCAAAACCCGCGAAGGGCAGCATCTATATGTGTTCCCGTTTGAAGGGCGATTTGTGCATGAAGGCTTAGGCTTTTTGTGGAGCTATCGGTTTGCCAAACAAAAGCCAGCCACCTTCACGGTGTCAGTCAACGACTATGGTTTTGAGATTTTAGCGCCCAAAGAGTATCCCTTTAAAGACCTATTTTCCCCAGAATTCTTTAGCCTAGAACAGCTCTACGACGACATCAAAGCCAGCCTCAATCTTTCGGAATTAACCGCCCGTAAATTTCGCAGCATTGCCCAAATTGCTGGCTTAGTATTTAGAGGGTATCCCTCAGCCAAAAAAACGGTCAGTCAGTTGCAGGTGAGTTCGTCTCTTATTTTTGAGGTATTCTCAAAATATGAACCCAATAACTTATTATTAAAACAAGCCGAAACTGAGGTGTTAGACGAGCAATTGGAAACCCATCGGCTAGCCAAAACCCTCGATCGCCTGCGTCAACTGACCCTAGTTTGGCAAGTCACTAAGCGTCCGTCTCCCTTCGCGTTTCCGTTATTAGTAGAACGGCTCAATTCGCGGCTGTCGAATGAAAGCTTGTTAGAGCGAGTCGAGCGAATGAAACAGCAATGGGAAAAGCAGTAAATGCAATTGGTATATTGATGAGGAATGAATGGTAATTCAAGTGTATGGCATTCCCAATTGTGGGACATGCAAAAAAGCATTAACCTGGCTCGACAATCGCGGGGTTGAGTATGAGTTTGTCAACACCAAAGACTATCCCCCTACTAAAAAAGTGGTTCAAGCTTGGGTAGAGGCTCTGGGGGCAAAACCCATGCGCAATACCTCTGGACAGTCCTATCGCGCCCTGGGCAGCCAAAAAGATGACTGGAGCGATGCTCAATGGGTGGAAGCCTTTGCCAATGACGCCATGTTGCTGAAGCGCCCCCTGTTTGTGAAAGACGGAGCCGCTGTGCTGGTTGGGTTTCGGGACTCAGAAGCGGTAATTCGGCAGAAGCTGGAGCTGTAAGTTAGAACCGTGGATTATAGCCGTAGTCATAAAGTTTAGGACATAGCAGTTGCCCGGTGAGGACATAGCAGTGCTATGTCCCTACTGGGGGAATTGGGTGTTAGTAGACGGCGATCGCCCCCAGATTCAGCCGAAATTCCCCTGCGGCAAACCGGGGGTTCAGCGCCCCGTCATATTCAAACTTACTCAGCATTAATTGCAGCGATCGCACCCGTGCTGCATTCAGCGGTCGGCTGTTGGGCACCGTTTTGGCTCGAAACACGGGCACCAGTTCGGCAAACGGCAGGCGCACCGTGATCCATTCATTCGCTACCGTATCAAACGACGACGCAAACGCCATACTGTCCCACGAATCCTCATCGCGCACCAAAAACTTATAGCGCTGCCCGTCACCATTCACCCGCAGCTCAAACCCACCATAGGCCGACACATCCAGCGGCGGCTCAAAATTGCGCGTCCGCACCGACGCAAACCCGCCCGAGTTGTCGGTAGACACATAGCCCGTAAACAGCGCCGAATCGGGCTGCTGTCGCAACGAACTCGCGCTCACACCCCCCATCACCACATCATCTAGCGCCCCCCAGGTTTGCTCCAGCACCGCACTGGGCTGGCTAAAGTCAAAAATGATGCCAGCTTGAGGTTGCGGTGCAGGCGACGGTGACGAGCCAAATATCATTTTTTTTAAGCAGCTAACGACAGGAATCGTTTCAAAATAGGTGAGAGTTTGAAGGAACCGTCCTGCATCCCATTGGCGGTTGGGTTGAGACATGGTTAAGGCTCTAATAAATAGCGTGAGAGCATGATCTCAATTGTAGACGACACAGCATATCCTCCTTGAGGTCAACATCTTAGAACCTAACCTCTAAACTAGTAGTAAAGGGCATTTAGGAGATAAAAGGGCTATGACACAGACAACAACGCAGGCCAGCAATGTTTTAGGCGGGACGCTGCAACCCTGCTGCACGTCGCCAATGACCGGGTTTTATCGCGATGGCATGTGCAACACGGGGGCGGGGGATTCTGGTGCCCATGTGGTGTGTGCCCAGATGACGGAGGAGTTTTTGATCTACACCCAGGCGCAAGGGAATGATTTGTCTACGCCAGTTCCAGCCTATGGGTTTCTGGGGCTAAAGGCAGGCGATCGCTGGTGTCTGTGTGCCTCGCGCTGGAAGGAAGCCCTAGACGATGGCGTGGCTCCACTGGTGGTGCTGGAATCCACCCACGCTTCGGCGCTAGAGTATGTGTCGCTGGATGACCTGAAACAGCACGCGATCGCCTGAGTTCGGTTCATTTCAGGGGCGATCGCGTCTTGGGAAGGGTGGTGGCAAGGGTGGGTTTTGTCGTCGGCATGATGTCCCTTGACGCGATCGCATATATAGTGTTTCTATATAGGGGCAATTGGGTAAAATACACTACCCGTCCCAATTACTTGCCGTCTCCGTTTCCACTTTTACGACCCGGTTAACGCTATGGTTTCTCAACTCGAAACCCCTTTAGTAGACATCAACCGCCAGCTTCCTCACACGGTTGACGGGTTAGTGCAAGTGTTTACCTGCTCCCACCGCAGCTTTTTTACCAACGTGATTGCCCAAGCCATGCGGATTGCGGGGCAGGGCACCCCGGTGCTGATTGTGCAATTCCTCAAAGGCGGCATTGGGCAAGGATACGAGCATCCGGTGCAGTTAGGCCAACATCTCGACTGGCTGCGCTGCAATCTGCCTCGTTGCATTGATACGCCACAGCTAGAAGAGTCTGAACTGGCGGCGTTGCTAGACCTATGGCACCATACCCAAGCGGTGGTGGCTGAGGGTAAGTATTCTCTAGTCGTGCTAGATGAGCTGAGTTTGGCGATTAACTTTGGCCTGATTGCCGAGGCAGAGGTGCTGCATTTTTTGGAGC
>CASBQX010000270.1 GCA_949127925.1 Synechococcales cyanobacterium PMM_0002 | reverse complement strand
AAGCAGAAGAGACCTACTCGATGGTAACGGCCAACCGTTACTGGTCTCAGATTTTCGGGATTGCCTTCTCCAACAAGCGCTGGCTGCACTTCTTCATGCTGTTTGTGCCCGTGACGGGGCTGTGGATGGCGAGTATTGGGATTGCGGGCTTAGCGTTGAACCTGCGCGCCTACGACTTTGTGTCGCAGGAGATTCGGGCAGCAGAAGACCCTGAGTTTGAGACGTTTTACACAAAGAACATTTTGCTGAACGAGGGCATCCGCGCTTGGATGGCACCTCAAGATCAGCCGCACGAAAACTTTATCTTCCCTGAAGAGGTACTGCCCCGTGGTAACGCTCTCTAATAACAGTATGGTTGCCGGCAACCGCGACCAGGAGTCATCTGGATTCGCTTGGTGGTCGGGCAATGCTCGTCTGATTAATCTTTCTGGTAAATTGCTGGGTGCCCATGTAGCCCATGCTGGTTTGATTGTGTTTTGGGCTGGTGCAATGACCTTATTTGAGGTCGCCCACTTTGTTCCTGAAAAGCCAATGTACGAGCAGGGTTTTATTCTGCTACCTCACATTGCGACATTGGGCTGGGGCGTTGGCCCTGGTGGTGAAGTGCTAGACATCTTCCCCTACTTTGTAGTGGGTGTTCTTCACTTAATCTCCTCGGCAGTGTTGGGCTTGGGCGGGATCTATCATGCCGTTCGCGGTCCTGACACCCTAGAGGAATATTCTGCCTTCTTTGGCTACGACTGGAAAGACAAGAACCAGATGACCAACATCATTGGTTATCACCTGATCCTTTTGGGTTGTGGTGCCTTCTTGTTGGTGTTCAAAGCCATGTTCTTTGGCGGTGTATATGATACCTGGGCACCCGGTGGTGGTGATGTCCGCGTCATTACCAACCCGACGCTGAACCCTGCCATTATTTTCGGCTATCTATTGAAGGCTCCATTTGGTGGTGAAGGCTGGATCATCAGCGTCAACAACATGGAAGACATCATTGGTGGCCACATCTGGGTTGGATTCATCTGCATCGCTGGCGGCATTTGGCACATTCTGACCAAGCCCTTTGGTTGGGTACGTCGTGCGCTCGTGTGGTCTGGTGAAGCATACCTGTCTTACAGCTTGGGTGCCCTGTCGTTGATGGGCTTCATTGCTGCCATCATGGTGTGGTTCAACAACACCGCTTACCCCAGCGAGTTCTATGGACCCACTGGCCCTGAAGCGTCTCAAGCTCAAGCCTTGACCTTCTTGATTCGTGACCAGCGCCTAGGTGCTAACGTCGGTTCGGCTCAAGGACCAACTGGTTTGGGTAAGTACCTGATGCGATCGCCCACTGGCGAAATCATCTTTGGTGGTGAAACGATGCGCTTCTGGGACTTCCAAGGTCCTTGGTTGGAGCCTCTACGCGGACCAAACGGTCTAGATCTCGACAAGATCAAGAACGACATTCAACCTTGGCAAGCTCGCCGCGCGGCTGAATACATGACTCACGCTCCCCTGGGTTCCTTGAACTCGGTGGGTGGTGTGGCTACAGAAATCAACTCTGTAAACTATGTATCTCCTCGGGCTTGGTTGGCCTGTTTCCACTTCTTGATGGGTTTCTTCTTCCTAGTGGGTCACTTGTGGCACGCAGGCCGCTCTCGCGCAGCCGTTGCTGGGTTCGAGAAGGGCATCGATCGTGAATCTGAGCCAGTAATGGCCATGCCTGACCTTGACTAGATTGAACTAGTTTCTTGGGTATTAGTAAGGCTCCCCTCGGTGGGAGCCTTACTTTTATCAATAATTATTTAGCTGGAGATTGTGATGTCTGCTTACGATTCTGGTCAATCCATTGCTCGAATTAGTGTGCAAGAGTTCGCCAGTCGGTTGGCCAACAGTGACAAAGAATTTGGCGACACTGAGCTACAGCTAGACACTGAGCTACAGCTAATAGATGTCCGAGAGCCAGAAGAATTGGCGATCGCCCATCTAGATGGCTTCCTCAACCTACCGCTGAGTCAGTTTGCCGAGTGGTCGAATACCATTCAAACTCAGCTTGACCCACATGCTGAAACGATTGTGATGTGCCATCACGGGATGCGATCGGCTCAGATGTGTGCTTGGCTGCTCAATCAAGGATTCACCAACGTCAAAAATCTGACAGGTGGCATCGACGCATACGCCACAACAGTTGACTCTACTGTTCCGCTCTATTAAACACAATCTACAGCCAATCGTATGGCTTGCATATGGAGCGCTTCCCCCTTGCATTCTTAGGAACGTGGATTCTGAGGAACGCGATCGCCCTTCATCTTTCAGGTTTTCTCAGTGCGATCGCTCCCACTGGAACTTTGGCGGCGATCGCGCTTGCTGAGAATGACAAGAGCTTTGTCAATATCTTTAGTTTTGATGCCGCGCAGAGCGATCAGTAGGGACTTGAGCAGGGCAACTTCATCGGGGGTAAGGGCAATCATGTTTAGGCTCCATAAAAGCTGTAGCCCAGGTAGTGTGAAGCTCCTGGATGTTTTTGGCTTGAGCTTAATCATACACGAACTGCGCCATTACGCAAATACGCATAAAAGCGTAAACCAAAAACAGCGTTGAACTTATGAGATGATTGACCCTCTGAAGTAGGTGTCCAGAGGCTTGATGGTGGCTAAGAAGAAGGAATTTCGGGGCTACATCACCCAGGATTTAGATCGGTTGGTGCGTGCCTTAACTGCAATCAAAAATGGCGATCGCGATTGGTCAATTTCTGATGTCTTGCAGGATGCCTTAGAGACTTGGGTGAACCTGCCCGAAAATCAGGAGCTAATCAAAAAACACAACTTGAATCAACTGGATTAGAGACTGACCCAGAGATGGGAGATTGGTCGGGTTTTGCCTGTGAGCGCTTGTTGCCAGCCTTCGCGTAGTCCTTCAACGATTGTTTCGATTGGGTCGTCATCAGTTTCTTTATCGTCAGGGATGAGGACGATAACACGGACGCGACTGGGGTAAGGGAGTGATAGTGGTTCGTCGAGGGTAAGTTGACCGTTTTCGGTGAGAGTGGCGGTGGTTTCAATCGCTTTCATGATTCAAACTCCGTGATTAGGGTCTTTCTTGAGTGTATCGAGAGCGATGATGCTTGTCTTTAAGTAAGCTGCTGCCCTTTCCCGAATTCCTTCTGCGATCGCCCTTTACCTTTCAGGTTTTCTCAGTGCGATCGCCCCTTCTCGAATTCCTTCCGCGATCGCCTGAAATGCCTCATCTCGATTGTCCCATTTGGTCACAGGCTGACGGTTTTTGGGCAACACGGTTAGCTGACTAAAGAGTGCTCCTGTCCAATCGACCGGGCGCAGCAAAATGGGAATGACGAGCGCTTCGCCTGCCTGATGCCGTTCCATTGCTCGTCGGATTTCTATGTCATAACAGGTGTTGTCTGACATTGAGTCGGGGCTGATTAGCAGTAGGATGATGTCGGCGGTGTTGAGGCGATCGCTAATCACTTGCTCTCGTTCGTCTCCAGGTAGAATTTGGCGATTGTCCCAGCTAGTTATCACACCTTCTCGTTTTAGGATGCTGAGATGTTTCTCTAACTCATCTCGCAGATCTTCATCGTTTGGGGCGTAGGAGAAGAAGAGTGCGATTGGTTTACCGGGGGGAATAAGTCCTTGGGCAATTTCGTAGTTGTAAAATTTGCAGTGGTTTTGGATATTAACAACTAATCTTTCGATGTAATCTTCCGAATCTTCAGTAATACGACTGACCAAGTCTGGAAGATGTTCAGTGAGCTTTGATGTTTTCTGACTGATTTTCCCTAACGCATTAGCAGCGGAATCTCTGACAGCTAGAACTTCATCATTTAGTAGTTCTAACAGAGAATCAGTTGCTTGTTCGTCCTTAATTTTTCCAAGAGCATCAGCAGCAGCAATACGAACAGAAAAAACAGAATCCTGAAGTGCTCTTCGAAAAGTGTCAGCAGCACTCTGCGTATTAATATCGGCTAGTGCATAAATAACTTTTCCTCGCACATATTCATTGGAATCTTTGCTCAAGGTTAAAAGAATCGTATCCGTACAGGGGGTAATCAAAATCGTTGAAACTAGCTCTGCAAAGGAATTGCAGGCAATCAGGGCACAGAAAATTTTTGTTGGAAATGCCGATTTTCGGTCGATATCAATGCTTT
>CASBQX010000269.1 GCA_949127925.1 Synechococcales cyanobacterium PMM_0002 | reverse complement strand
GCCTTATTTGGCTCATTTGGCTCATTTGGCTCATTTGGCTCATTTGGCTCATTTGGCTCATTTGGCTCATTTGGCTCATTTGGCTCAGGAGAATGTGTCATGACAGCCCTAAATAAACCCGACGGCGAACCGCTCTTACAATCCCCAAAACCAGCTTGAAACTATTCAGCCTTAACCCGTCAAAATTTCCTTTGAAAGCCTTAAAAGCTATGAACTTCATCGTTTTGAGCGGGTCTAAATCACGCCATTAAGACTCTATCCCAGATTTGCAATTTCGGTGTCTATTGCCATGATTAATGTTGAGGGAATGAGTGGAGGGTATTAGTGGAGGGCAGATCTGCCCCGCAGCATCCCAGAGTTTGGCCGGGTTTGTTCTAGTCCAATCGTTTTGCAGCAGCCGTCTATGAAGCCTTACCAACACATCGCGATTCGAGAATGTCATGAGCCGCTGGTGCCCATTCCCTTGCAGCAGTTTGCGGTGCAGCATCCCCATCCTTATGTAGCATTGGGCGCTCCCTATGGCGATCGCTCCCCCTATTGTTTGCGCCAAGGTGTGCTCGCACGGTTACTCATAGCTCAAACTGCGCTCCAGCAGCACTGTCCAGGCTGGCAGATTCAAATTTTTGATGCCTACCGCCCCCTACCAGTGCAGCAATATATGGTGGACTATACATTGGAGCAATTGGTGCGATCGCATCAGCTCACCCCCGATCACCTGACTGCCATTCAGCGCCAAGAGTTTCTGGCGCAGGTGTATCAATTTTGGGCGGTGCCCAATCATAACCCCCTGACTCCGCCCCCCCATAGCACCGGAGCGGCGATCGATATCACCCTAGCCATGGCTGATGGTGAACCTGTCGATATGGGTTCCCCCATTGACGAACTATCGTCCCGCTCTTACCCCGACCACTATGCCCCGGCTGCCACCACTACGCACCCCTCCCCCAGCCACACCGCCTTTCACCATCACCGCCAACTGCTCAACCAGATCATGTGTCAGGCCGAGTTTTACCGCCATCCAACTGAATGGTGGCATTTTTCCTACGGCGATCAGCTATGGGCGTGGCTGAAGCAGCAAGAACGGGGAGAAGGATGCGTGGTGGCGCAGTATGGGAGAGTTGAGGGGAAAGGAGGAAGAAGGAAGGATGAGGGATGAGGGATGAGGCAGGATGTAGACTGCTTCGGTGCCGCAGTGGGATGAGTGGGGGAGCTGGTTTGTGTAAAGCAGCCTGTAGAGCAAGTGAGGCTGCGAGTAATTTGCGTATATATCGGGTTGCCATTAGCCCCCTGTAGGTGGGTTTACTGGAGGAGAAGATAACCGATTTGCAACTCTGGAGGGTTGGTAATGGCGACAGATACCGCTGGACGAACTCTTGGTAGTGCTAGGACAGTCAATCTCAAATCCACCAAAATTTCCTTAAAGGAGTGGGTAGGGATTGGCGATCGGGATGACATCTACAAAGTCAGCCTCAAGGCTGGCAGCAGCTTTAATTTGAACGTAAAACCGTCTAGTCGGGGGGTGGTTGCCGAGTTCATTCGCGATTTGAATGGCAATGGCAAAGTTAGCCAAAATGAAATTCTAGCTAGCACCACTGCTAGCCCAACTCGTGCAGGTACTCTAAACCGATCTAAGCTATCGGCTGGCACCTATTTTGTCCGGGTGCGCGCTCAAGGGGCTGACACGAATTACAGCCTGACAATGGAGTCTCCTGCTGTGGCTACAGTGACTACGCCCACGCCCACGCCCACGCCTGCTCCCAGTGCATTTACCTCAGAAGTGTTGCGTCTGACCAACTTGTTCCGCCAACAAAACGGGCTACAGCCGTTGACGTTGAACAGCAAGCTGACGGCGGCGGCTCAGACCCACAGCCAAAATATGGGAAATCTCGATTTCTTTAGCCACACGGGTGCAGACGGTTCCAGCTCTAGCCAACGGGTTTCGGCATCGGGATACACGTGGTCTGCGTCGGGTGAAAACATTGCCGCTGGGTATACAACACCAGATGCTGTGGTCAATGGATGGATCAATAGCCCTGGACATCGGGCAAATATTCTCAATGCCAACTACCGCGATATCGGCATTGGGTACTTTTACTTGGCAAAAGACACAGGCAATGTCAACTGGCAGTCGTACTGGACGCAGAAATTCGGTAAGCCTGCTTAATCGCTGATGTACGGTCTAAATGAAAATGGGACGGGGATGTGCGCCTGCGTCCCACTTTTTTGGCTTTTATCGTTCTCTACGAATTTGTAAAGATACTGCGAATTTTGCCGACGCAAATCATAGAGCAGTCTGACAGATGGCGTTTAGCCTTCGGTGACGGTTTGATTTACCGAGTCGGTTGACCCTGACGGGTAAGGTAGCCCTGTTGAATGAGGAAGGCTCGTAATGCAGCGGGGAAGTCTAAATATTGGCCAACAGCGCGATCGCCAGCTGTAATTTCTAAGCCCCAGTTCGACTGCCGATCATAGTGAGCCAGCATAAAATCCCAGCCCTGCTGATATTCACCTAACAAAATTTTTTGAGCCACATAGCCAGCTAGAATGCCGTTCACTTCTCCCGTATTTTGATTACTACGCAGCAATGACTGATACATCTGCCACGCCGTACTGCGCAAATATTGCGGATACTGCCGTGTCGTGTTGACAAACCTGCCATTTTGAAACGAAAAAATCTGAGACGGCGGGGATGACCCAGCATAGCTGCTAAACGCATACAGAAAGGCACTGTCATAGGACACAAACTCCAGGCGCTCATCGCCATTTATCTCCTCAAATCTGCCGCCGCCACCATCGCGGAACCCCAGGTCGGTTTTAACAAAATCACCCTCCTGCCAGCTATAAACCGTATGAGTCGTGCAGCAATGGGCACCACCCGAATAGGTTTCGGTAATGACTTCCGCCGTCCCATTTTGATCTAAATCTTGCAGGCTAATGCTGCTTTGAAACGAGGTTTCCTGGCTATCTTCTACCTTGAGCAGGTCATTGTAGAAAATCTGGTAGCCAAGAGAATTCGTCCAGCCCGCTTCGTCGCGGTCGTAGTTAACTATCACTCGAACGGGGTCGGTACGCAGTTCTTGGTTGATGACATCTGTGTCGGCCAGCTCCATGCGAGTCAGGGGAGTTGCTAGAGCGGCGGCAGGCAGTGCGCTAATACTTAATGGGGTGCCCAGCGTAGTGGCCAGTGCAGTACTCAGTGTAGTGGCCAGGGCGATCGCCAGTGAACGTCGCGATCGCAATCCGGGTGGTTGAATCATAACAGCCCATGCTCAAGGTAACTTTTATCCTTAGCGTACGCGGTGTGACCTACCGATTGGGGTGTTGTCAATAAAATCGGTACCGATTTTAGCTAATCCAAGTCGTACCTAGTTGAAATCCACACCTCCTTCTTTAGTGCGAGTAGTGGCTGCTAGCTGTTTCTACCTACAGCGGGGTGACGTGTCCTACAGGCTTCGTTATTCTCAATGTAGCGATTTCGCACTGCCTTAGCTAATAGCAGTGTGAGCCAAGCTGTGATTGATCCAAGTCGTGATTAGGGATTTCTATGACCTCTGTAACATCGGATAATGCCACCGACCTGGTAAAAGGATTTCAAGCTCTAGCAACCGATCATCAGCTAGCGCTGTTCTACTTTATTTACAAGGAAATGGGTGGCTCGATCACGCCCGCTGCACCGGGTGCAAGCAATGTGTCTCCAGCGATCGCAGACGGGTTGTTCAATCAAGTGAAAGACCTTTCTGATGATGAACAGTTGCAGCTTCAGCGCGATTTGATCGAGAAAAAAGATACAGAACTGAGTCGCCAGTACGGCGGGTTAGGCGATACAACGAAGCTGCTGTTTTGGTATCTGTTGGCTCAAGGGATGGATAGCAGCGACATTATTCCATTGCCCTCCGGCTATGAGTTGCCTTCAGCCGCAGCTGACTTGTTGACTCAGATCAAAACAACCGACTTTCAAAAACAGATGACGTTTTTCCGCGATATCGTAGCGCCAATGGGGTTTGATGCCACCAATAGCTTCACCCCAGAAACGTCTGAGCAGCCTGTGAAATCATGCAGTTGAGCCACTGATCGCAGCCACAGTCAAGCCGGTTCTACGGTTTCGCAGTAGGTTTTGAGAATGGGAATGCAGTTGGCGATCGCCCCCAGGTGAGCAATCTCATAGCCATGGGTATTTTGAGTTGGAAAGCTGAGGCAGGCGGCGCGCGCCACCTGGCCCATTTTCATCGCAATCGAGGCATCGCTGCCAAAGCCGCTGATGGTCGCCAGCTGAATCGGAATGCCCGCAGTGGCGGCGGCTTGGCGAATTTCTCCATTTAGCCCTTCGTCATATAGCCCATAGCCGTCTTGGGCTAGCAAGACCGGCGCTTCACTGTCATCAATCGGATATTCGGCGGAAAGCGGGCAAATTTCGAGCGCAATTAAGGCGTGGAGTGGCTGGTTGCGGCTAAAGTATAGCGCTCCAACCGCTCCAACTTCTTCTTTGGCCGAAGCCACTAGGTATGTGTCTAAGGCGGGTTGTTTTAACACCGTTGCCAGCTCTAGCAAAATGGCAATTGAGGCTTTGTTATCTAGCGTGTAGCTGGCAATGTGCTGGTTGAGGCGAAAAGGCTGTTTGCGGTGTTTACCGACGACCATGCGGGTGCCGGGGCGAATCCCAGCCTCTGCTAATTCCACCGCTGTGCATTTGGTTTCTACCCAAACATCTTCCCAGCGTACAGGCTTGTCTTCTTGCTGTGCTTTCTGCGGCGACTCGTGCGACACATGGCGCGATCCAAAGCTCAAAATACCGCTAACGGTATGGCGATCGCCCAACAGATCCACAACGCCTTCACCGTAGACCCACGGGTAAGACCCGCCAAGCTTGCGGACGTCCACCCGCCCACTGCTGCCCACTGTTTTCACAATGCCACCAATCTCATCTTTGTGCGCCGTGATGGCGATCGCCCCTTGGCCTCGACCGGGAATTTTGGCGATCGCATTGCCGGCTGCATCCAGCCAGCACTCTAATCCGCGCGCACGAAATTGCGCCAGCAGATAATGGTCAATTTCTGCCTCTACTCCGCTGGGCGAGTGGTGCATGACCAGGGTTGAAATGGCTTGGAATAAGTCGTCATGCATTGTAGGTCGGTTGAGTAGCGCACTGTCTTCTGGCGTACTGTCTTCTAGCGCACTGTCTTGATGCTATCCATCCGCTTAGAAAATAGGTCTGTGAAAATACTCATGACGGTGCGATCGCGCGTAATAATGTTGGCTGTCACGGCCATCCCCGACTTCAGCGGGATTTCGTTACCATTCACCATCAGCATTTGCTGATCCATTTCCACCGTTACTGGAAACCGATAGAAGGGATGGATTTGGTCAGGGGGCAGGGCATCAGAGCCAATTTGTTTCAGTGTCCCTTTCACGTCACCAAACTCACTAAACGGAAAGGCGTCAATTCGCACATCTACTAGCATACCTTCGCTGACAAAGCCAATGTCTTGGTTGGTTACATCCACTTTAGCCACCAGGTTTTCACTCGGCACAATTTTGAGCACAGGTTCGCTGTTATTGGCCACAAAGCCCGTCCCTTTGGGCTTGAGGTCAAACACAATGCCATCGATGGGTGCGCGCAATTCCTGATATTTGAGGGTGACCTCCGCCTGACTTAGCTGGCTGTCGATCTCCGAAACCCGGCGCTCGTTATCTACAATTGCCCGATTAATTTGGCTATCAATTGAGGCGAGCTGCTTGTCATTGTCAGAGATTTTGCCTAGCAGGTCGGTGCTAGTCACTGCAACGGTATTGGTTAATCGAGCGCGGGCTTGGGCGATCGCCAGATCTAACCGCTGCTTTTCTTGCGACAAGCGATCCACTTCTGCCTGCTTCGTCAACACTTCTTGCTCTTGCCGCAATAGCTGAATCCGTCCAATGCCACCCGCTTCAGCCAGTGGCCTAATATCGTTCACAATCCGTTGATCAATGGCAAAACTCTGGCGGGCAGAGGTGAGTTGCCCTTCCGTTTGCAGCAACTGCTGCTGTAGCTGAGCTACTTCTAGCTCAGCCGCCGATGTGCGCGATTGAGACTCGGCTGACCCTGCCGCCAGCCGAGCCTGCTGTTCAGCCGAAAAATTACCGCCTGAACCATATACTTGCGCCCGGTACAGCTGATTTTCAGAGGCGATCGCGATCCGATTAGACAGCAACGCCAGCATTTCTGGTGGAACAGCCACTGGCTTGCCAGCACTAAGGGTGGGCTGCCCGGTGATATAGCTGCGGTAAAACTGATTTTCTTGCAGCAACGAATTACGGATTTGCTGAAAAGACTTTTGCTGCGCCTCAGCCGTACTGGGATCAAACCGAATCAGCACCTGACCCCGCTTGACCGCTTGGCCATCTTTTACCAGCAGTTCTTGAACCACGCCCCCCACAGGAGCCTGAATTTCTTGTACTTTGTCTTTTGGCTCCAGTTTGCCTGTCGCGGGCACCGCTTCTTCAATCCGGGCAACGCTAGCCCAAATTAGCACCATAGACGTAACCCCGACAATGCCAGCAACCACCAGCTTTGCCCACAGGGAGGTTTGCTGCAAAATCACCGGCTGGTCAAACGCAGCGGCTTTGATTTGTTTACTAGATGGCAGCTCAGCCTCAACTTCTTCTGGAGCGGTGACATGCATTAGATCAGATGGGTCTGGTTTGGTGCTAGCTTTGACGCCGTTGTGGCTGCCGTTATGTCCGTTTTTGGGAGAAGTTTGAGTCATAAAAAAGTAAGGATGAAGGAGCAGGGAGAGAGGATGAAGGATGAAGGATGAAGGATGAAGGATGAAGGATGAATGGGATGGATGTTAGCAATTAGAGAAGGTAGAGAGTGAAGAGACTAGCGGCTATCCATCACCACCTTCATCCTTCATCCCTCATCCTTCATCCTTTTCTTAGAGCTGTGCTTCTTGCTGCTGATATAGACAATAGTAGCGTCCACGCATGGCCATCAAGTCTTCGTGAACCCCCTGCTCGACGACTGATCCTTGATCCATCATCAAAATGATGTTGGCATGTTTGATGGTGCTCAGGCGATGAGTGATGAAGAACACCGTACGCCCCCGGAAGTAGTCGGCCAGGTTCATGCACACTCGTCTTTCTGAATCGTAGTCAAGGGCGCTGGTGGCTTCATCCATAATCAGCAGGCGCGGGTTTTGCATGACCGTACGGGCGATCGCAATCCGCTGACGCTGCCCCCCCGACAACGAGGCACCCCGCTCACCCACGCGAGTGTTGTAGCCATTGGGTAAGCACATAATAAATTCGTGAGCCGCCGCCACCTCAGCCGCCTTAATGATTTCGTCTGCCGATGCATCGGGCGAATTCAGGGCAATGTTTTCTTGAACTGTGCCGTCAAACAGCAGCGTATCTTGCGGTACGATGCCGATTTGTTGCCGCAGTGAGTAAAGCTCGACCTTGGTAATGTCATAGCCGTCGATTAAGATCCGCCCAGATTCAATGTCGTAGAGGCGCGGCAATAGCTTCATCAGCGTACTCTTACCGGAACCGCTCTGCCCGACGACGCCGACAAACCCACCGGGAGGAAACTCTAGGCTAACGTTGTTGAGCTGGAGCGGCCCTGTGGTGCCAAACCGGAACGACACATTGTCGTAAGTCACCCGGCCTTGAATCGGCGGCATGGGAATATTGAGGCGATCGAGTTCGTCGGCTTCGGGAGAGGTGTCTACAATGTCGCTCAGTCGCTCAATTGACAAGCCCACTTCTTGGAAGTTTTGCCAGAGTTGCGCCAGCCGCAGTAGAGGGCTAGTGACGTAGCCTGCAATGATGCGGAACGCAATCAGTTGCCCTAGGCTCAGTTCTCCTTGAAGTACCAAGTAGGCACCCACCCACAGCACCAGCAAACCCGAAAGCTGGTTGAGGAAGCTACTCATCGCCCCAGCTGTCGTCGAAGTCAGTACTGTTTTGAAGCCGGCACTGACGTAGCGGCCATACCGCTGCTGCCATTGCCAGCGCGATCGCAGCTCCATATTCTGCGCTTTCACGGTCTGAATCCCGCTGACCACTTCCACCAGGTAAGACTGGGTTTCGGCATTGCGTTCTGCCTTGACCCGTAGCTGATTCCGGATAATGGGCGAAAACACCACTGCCAGACCCATAAACAGCGGAATGGTGGCCAGCGATACCAGGGTCAACAGCCAGCTGTAGATCAACATCACGACGATGTAGATCACTGAGAAAATGGCGTCGAGCACCACCGTTAGCGCCGTCCCGGTCATAAAGCTGCGAATATTTTCTAGCTCGTTGATCCGGGTTGACAGTTCCCCCACCGGGCGCTTCTCAAAGTAGCGCAGCGGCAGTCGTAGCAGGTGGTCGATAATTTCGGAACCCAGCGCCATGTCGATGCGGTTTGTGGTATCGACAAACAGATATGTTCGCAGCGCCGTCAACAGCGCCTCAAACACCGCCAAAATCAGCAGCAGCACCCCCAATACTTGCAGGGTATCGGCACTGTTTTGAACAATCACCTTATCGATGATCACCTGGATCATCAACGGGTTGGCTAAGGCAAACAGCTGGACAAAAAACGACGCGATAAATACCAGAATCAACACATTCTGATATTTTTTGATCGACGGCAAAAACCACTCTAGGTTGAATCGCTTCTGGGGCGTTTGTTTGGTGGCACGTAGCAGCAGCACTTCACCCTGCTCGCCCCAGGTTTCGGCAAACTCAGACGGTTTGCGCCGCACAATGCCGACATCCGGCACCGCAATTACTATCTCGCGCTCGCTCACGCTGTAAATCAATGCAGAGTTATCTTGCCATTTGACCAGCGCGGGGGCTTCGAGCCGCCCCACCGACTGCGCCGGAACCATCACCAGCTGGGCGCTCAGACCCATAAATTCGGCAACGGCACCACACAAGTCGAGCGATAAGCCGCCTGTGCGATCCATTTGGTTAACCAAAATCCGCTGCACCACATCTCGCCGAAACGGGATATTCAAATGCTGACAAAGCATTTGGAAGCAGGCCATGGTGCCCTCTAGCTGCCCTCGCCCTTTAACGAAGGGGTATTGCTGCCCCTTGCCCAGGTTGACGTTGACAACTGGCTCCAGTTCGGGCGGGCGATCGGGGGCGTAGGGAATATCGCTTTCTGGCTCTGCCCAGACATCATCAGCAACGGGAACAGCAGCAACACGCGCAGCGGGCTTGGTCAGCACTGACTGCGGAAAGCCGACTAATCGAGCGGGGCGATCGCCTGTCACATCTAGCTCTGCCCCATTTTGCACATTCAGCCGACTGCCCACTGGGTAGCTGCTAATTTCGCCACCGCTGACCAGCCACAAAAATCCTTTCTCTAACTGGCTAACGGGCGTTCTGCCGGGTGGCACGTTACAAATCACGGCACTGGGTTTGGCCTCCAGAGTCAGATCTTTTAGATCAACGGTGCCATCGGCTCGCCGCTCTAGCTCGGCTCCCAATAGGTCAAATGCCTCAATTGCTGTGCATTCGCCTTGAAATGCTTGGGTGAGGGCAGGTTCTTGGGCTAGCAGCGCCAGAAAATCTGAGGCTGAAAGAGTCAGACAAATAGATTCTAGCGAAGCCGTCGTAGTCTCACAGGAAACGCCTCGCAGCAAGCTAATCGCGCCCATGACCGCACCCGGCTCTAACCGTTCTAGCGTGACGGGACGCTTGGTGCGGGGATCATAGGCCAGCGATCGCGCCTGACCTTCATAGAGAATAGACACCTGAGCAGGCATGGTGTCGCGCACCACAATGACCTGCCCCATCCGATAACGCAGCAGTTTTACCCCATCTGTCAGCTTTGACAGCGCCAACGGCGAAAGGCGGTTAAAGGGGGGCACTGAGGCCAGAAATGATTGAATCGTGGCTTTATCAATTGTCATGGCTCAGAAGAGGGGGCAATGGGGGCAGGGCTGGCAGCAGACGTGGCTGCACTGGTGATAGCGGGAATGGTGGTAGCGGAAGCAGAAAAGTCTGGTAATGAGTCGGGTAAGGCGTTGATGGGGGCAGGGGAGGCGATCGCTGGCTGCAAGCCAGGTGAAGCAGTCATTGTGTGATCTAGGTTTTCCTGGAGCCAAACATTGAAAAATTCCGTCAACAGCCGACGGCGCATGGCATCATCCATCTGCGCGGGCACAAATTTTTCTAGCCGCACAATCACAATCCATTCGCCAATCCGGGTCGGCGGCCACAGTTGACCGGGCTGGCTCACCGTCAACATCTGAGCCAAGTTGGGGTGGGGCACACTTAATTCCACAGGCCCAATTAGCCCGTCGGTTTGAGCCTCAGGCCCTTTGGAATATTCCCTTGCCAGTTCGGCAAAACTTTGTTCGCCTTCCAACACCCGAAAATAAATTTCTTGAGCAATCCCAATATCTTGGGTGCGAATCAGGGAGTAAATTACCTTGTCGAGCTTACTTTTGCGGCTGAGGAAGTAGGACTCTAGCTTGTTGCCCCATGTTTCGGCCTTAAATTTTTCAACTTTGAGGCTGCGGGTCATTAGCGCTTGCAGTTGCTCTGGAGTCATCCCATGGCGACTGATCCAGGCATGCAGGGTCTCCTCGGAGGTAATTTGATTTTGGGCAAAAAATTGCTCCTGAGCCTGCTTGGCTTCGTCGTCGGTGCAGGTGATGGGGGCGATCGCCTGATCAATCAAAATCTCCTGCAATAGCTGGGGCAACATCTGATAGCCCGCCAGCAAATGCAGTAGATCATCGGTTGCGATCGCCCGATCCCCGACTTGCAAAACAACACTCATGTAAATACGTCCATGTGAGTATTCAACTGAACCTGATGGTTGAAATAGGCGATAGAGTGACCCTTACGATTGCTGAGTTACAGATGGCAAGTAAGCTACAGACCAAGCGCCACCGAACCAATGCTCAAAACGGAGTAGTGAGCTGGTCAAGTGAGCTGATCAATAGATAAAGTCTTGATGAAGTCTCGATAAAGATTTCATTAGCTTGGTAATGTCTACACAGACAACATGGCCTAATCCGAATAACTCTGCTCCCTTTGATTGAGATTTTAGGGCGAAGAGCTGGATTATACTGATTGAAAAAGTCAGGAATTAAGCCAGTTAGCTTTTTACAAATATTTACAATTTGCCATTTGCCACTTAGCATGGTCAACAGTCTCCCGCTCCCCGCTTAAATTCACGTAGCCCTACAGACACTATCCCCATATAGATTACCCAGTAATGAGACAAACACTCATTCAATCCGCAATCTCACCAAGTAAATTTTACAAACCTAAAAAAACGATGCAGCTTTTGGCAAAACTGCATCGTTCTTAAGTAATATATGCTAGAAGCCCTAGCTTTTGCCCTATGGCTCCATGGCTTTAGCGCATAGCTAGATCCCTGCGTGTCCTAGCGCCAGGGCCGTCACTAGCATCCCCAAGACCAAAAACGGCTGAGCGCTCGCTTGATATTTAACGTCGTTTTTGAGGGGATCACGTAGAAAGTACATGTCTTGGAAGGTAATCTGCGGGATCACTAGCAAAATTAGCAAGACTGCATAGAAGTTCTGGCTAATGCTAATGAGGTACCCAGCCATCCCCGCCTGGAATACGTCGATCATCAATACGCAGATCCACGCAGCCGTCCCGATGCCAAACATCACTGGGAGTGAATTTAGCCCAAGTTGGCGATCGCCCTCCACACTCTTAAAGTCGTTTACTATTGCGATCCCTAACCCGGCGAGGCTATAGAACAAGGTCAGCACCATAATGGTGGGCGTCAGCGTGCCAAACAGCGCCTGTCCGGCCCACCAAGGCAGCGCAATATAGCTAGCGCCCAGCGCATAATTACCGAGCCAGCCATTTTTCTTTAACTTCAGCGGTGGAGCCGAGTAGATATACGAGATGAACGAGCCGCCCAACGCCAGCACTGTCAGAATCGGAAACGTATGCCCTGCCCACAGATCGAGTCCATAGGCAACCGCAATCCCAGCCACTAACAGCACCACAATTTGTGTCGCCACCTGCGGCACCGAAATCGCCCCCGACGGAATCGGTCGGTAGGGTTCGTTAATCGCATCTAAATCGCGGTCATAAAAATCATTCATTGTCTGGGTATAGCCCGCCAGCAGGGGACCCGACATCAGCATACAGGCTGCCGAAATCAAGACATTTTCAAATGTCCAGGTGTACTCTCCCGACGATGCCGCACCACATACGACCCCCCAAATTAAGGGAATCCAGGTGATCGGCTTCATCAGTTGCAGGCGAATTTTCCAAATGTTGGTTTCCCCTGCCTTTGCGCCCTTCATCCCCAGCAGTTGGCGGGTGGTGGAACTGCGGTTATCCGTGGCTGTTTCCGAGCCTGAGTCTAATGCCGCGTCTGGTGCCGCGCCTAATATCGCATCGGGGATGGGGTCTGAAACAGGGGTGGACTCTGGCAGGGGTGCAGAAGACGGAGATGTCATGGTGGCGATCGCCTCAAAAACCTAAAACTAGCAACCATTAACAGTTGTATCGTGATTCTGCCCTCTGTGCCCAACTGCAACGCCCAACTGCAACGCTCAACTGCAACGCTGAGGACGACCTAACTCTACTCAGGTTGCTTTACCCACTTAATCAACACGCTCATCCAGTGGCGGGTAGTGGGTTCAATTTGCAGCTTGCTCCAGTCGTTGACCTGGGCAAATCCTAGCCGATGTAGCGTGTGGATGATTAGCAGCACTGCCCAGCGCGATCCGATCACCATGATTTTTACAGGCTCGCGATCGGGACGAGAGGAGGCGATCGGGTTTGAAGATTGAGGCTCAGAGGATGATTCAGCGTCTGAGATTAATTCGTCAGCCATAGAGGTTGAGAGGCGAGTGTAGCCATAAGTGTGACATTCGAATCATACTCGATGTATCCACAAATGTGACATTTACTGACTTCTCATCCTCTGACAGGATTGGGACATGGGAATGGCGAGTCAGGCACTCCGGCAGGTTTTGGAGTCTTATGGAATCACTCAAAACAAGTTAGCCGTGGCGATGGGAATCAGTCGCGCCAATGTCGGGCGATGGTTTCACGGCTTAGATCCGAGTGCCGAAAATATTACCGAAATCACTAAAGCCCTCAAACAGCTCAATCCCGATGCTGCGCGGGCATTTGTGCAGCTTTATTTAGGTGAAATTTTGGATGGGGAATAGGAGTGGGGCGATCGCATCCTGCACAAAGAGTTTGATTCCCATGCGGACAAGAGGCGATCGCTTTCCTCCCTCACTAATGAGGTTTTTCCTGCTCCAACAACTGATGTAAAAGAGGTACCAAAGACTGTAAATCATCCTCAATGGTTTTCCATACCCGTTCGATATTGATCTGAAAATACTCATGCGCCATCACATTGCGCATATCTTGCATCAGTCGCCAAGGAATATTGGAGTAACGTGATTGCAGCTCTGCTGGCACATTGGCAGATGCCTCTCCAATAACAATGAAATCGTACAACACCGCTTTCGCAACCGTTTCGTCGGCAGCAAGCGATTCTAACGACATTCCTACAATTCGAGATTGAATACTAGCGATCGCATCCAGAATATCTTGAATTCTTAGCTTCCACGGTCTAGAAGACACGAGTTGCATCCTTCAATACAGGTTCACGTAGATGCTCTCTCAAGGCATCCTCCGTGCCCAAATCAACTTTGCAATTTAAGAGATTTTCTAGATAATGTCTCACGCGGAAGAGTTGAAAAAAGCCGCCAGGTTTGTTGAACGCCACCAAAAAATCTACATCACTGTCAGGGCGAGCCTCGTCTCGGGCCACAGAACCAAACAAATCCAAGGATTTAACACCTAGCTGTTGGAGCTGAATTCGGTGAGATTGAACGAGCAATATAACGTAGTCTCGCTTCATCATGGGCATCGGGAAACGTCAGTCACTGCATACTGATATCAACAATCATATAATTTCTCTCACAATCGCATAATTCCGTTCGATTGATTAAAACTTTACAAGTAGAATATTGGTTACAACGTTGTGGTTAGCGTTTAACCCGATTTACATCAATCTCTAGAATCAGTTTATCCGTGCCCCTACATGCACTGCCGCCGCATCCATAGCGGCGATCACAAGAGTAAGTTTTCCAGTTTGGTCCACCACTAGCGGCGAATCTGCGCAGCCCTGGCCTTTTGCTAATTGACCTAAGCGCATCACATTGCAGTAGGTGCCGGGGGGCAGTTGGGTTTGAAAGGTGTGAGTCAGAGGAGTATCGCTGCGGTTGATCACAACAAACCCGCGATCGCCTCGACTGAAGGCAATTTGGTTGCCGCCATCGCTCCACCAATCGCTCAGCGGCGCATCGCCAACGGCATTACGGAACCCGACCATGGGGGCGATCGCCTGCCGTCGATGTTCACAGATCCAAGCGTCAAAACAAGTAGACTTGCCGTTGACAAACACTGGCCGTGTCTTGCCTTGGGCATCCGCTGGCGGGCCTTGGTCACTAGAGTCAAAGGCATAGCTCGACATCACCTGCGGGTAGCCATAGGGATGCGCCAGCATGAATACGGTAGCCAAGTCATACAGCTTGCCGTTTTTGTACGTCAGGTAGGTGCCGCCGCCGCCATGGCCACGCTGTTTATCGTGATTGTCAATAAAGACAACCGCCTTATCAGTAGGCACTAGCCCCCAACTTTCTCCCAAGGTTTCCAGTTGGGCTAGGTGTTGCCCCCCAACCCCCATAAAAATTTCACCTAACCGCCTGCCATACTCAAACTCCGTCACCTTGCCGTTGTCGTAGTACTCAATTTTCTTTACCGCTTCCGTACCCGGATCAATTACTTCCTGGTAAATCAAGGGGTTGGTGGAAACCGCTTGCGTTAACCGCTGCAAAATAGCCTGCAAATCGGTGGCGCTAATGTGTTTGGCCGCATCAATCCGAAATCCGTCAATCCCCAGGCTCACCAGTTGCTTTAAATAGGCCGCAATCTGTTGCTGCACATGGGGAGAACTCGTGTTCAAATCAGCCAAGCCCACTAGCTCACAATTGGTTACATCGGCCCGGTCTTGGTAGCTTTTAATGTCTCGGCGGCAAGGATGAAAGTCTTGACTGGTGTAAATGCCTGGGTAGTTGTACTTGGTAAAGCTTGACCCAGCGCTGCCAATACCCTGACCGACACCGGCCATGTGGTTGATCACCGCATCGGCATAGACCTTGACTCCAGCGGCATGGCAGCGGCGAATCATGTTGACCAGCTGAGTGCGATCGCCACTGCGACTGATCAACTGATAGCTCACGGGCTGATACCGTTGCCACCACGGAAACTGGCGATCGGCTAAGACAAGGTGCTCATTCGGTGGCGAAATTTG
>CASBQX010000268.1 GCA_949127925.1 Synechococcales cyanobacterium PMM_0002 | reverse complement strand
GGCATACCCGAAGTCGCTTGGGGAGAATCCCACCTCTGGGCTAGAAACTGCAAGGTATCTAGTTTAAGTGGTTTCGTTGAGCCAAGAATCCCCGTGCGTTCACGCCGGGGAGTGTCAAATAGCTGCATCTGAGGCGGGATTTGGGCGATCGCCGCCTGCAACCCGCGCGCCGTCTGGGGATGCTGCATCAAGATGGATAGCGGATAGACATAGGTGCGCACTGTGAATAGTACCGCATGGCTCTGGGGCAACCGCCGCAGCGTTTGCCGCTCCACTCGAATCCATAATTGGTCTCCCGCCCGCTCTGCTGTAATGCTATCGGCCATCTGATGCTGGCGGTGCAGCCCCAAAAACAGCTCTGGTGTATCGACAATGCTCCAGTTAAATCGATAGCCGGGACTCTGGGTTTGGAGGCGATCGAACAACCCGTCCACTGGACGAGTTAGGTTAGCCGCATAACCCGGCACAGGAGCGTGAATCTGCCCGATCGGCAGCCCCAGCTTTTCTTGCAGCCGCCAGTAAAGCGGAAAACAAAGCGATGCTGCACCCAGCGGGTAGCCGCTGTTAGTCGAGCTGCTGGCATTGGGCACCATCAGACAGAGGTCTTCTTGCACCAGCCGACCAGCCAAGTCAAGCGGGCGATCGCGCCACTCTGCAACCTGCCACCGCTCCCCGGTGATCAAGTTGGTAATCTCTCCTGCCTGGTGCTGGTAGTGAGTCGGAAACCGTGTGGGCAAATGCTCTAGCAGCAGCGCCAGCACTTCTTGTTGTCCTGCTTCACTACCCGGAAGCGCCCCATACACGTCGGTATAGTGGTCATTGAGCAGCTCTCGTTTGCGCGCCAGATAGGGTAGAAATGCATCGTCTATCTCAATCCAAGTGTCTAGATTGAGCGATCGCAGCCCCATTTTTAGCTGCCACTGGCCGCTGGCAAACGGAAAATAAAGTGCTGGCCTCATCGCTCTAGTTCCACTATTGCTCTCAGCCTACTGTCTCATACCGCAACCGTTAAATCGAAAGGCGAGGATAGGAATCCACACCTTTATTTAGACCCCATCAGCATGAGATTTTCGTATAACTAAGATGGGGATTCATTAGGACAACCTCTATGGCATTCACGTTTGAGACGCGCACAGCGTCACCTACAAACTCAGCTTCAAACCCGGCAATGACAGACTTTTATAGTCAAGCAGATGTTCAACAAATTCTTCAGGTGGCGATCGCCCGTCAAGCCCAGGCGGGAGAAGTTGAGCAGCTGACCCGAGTACAGCTGCTAGAAATTGCTGACGAAATGGGCATTTCTGCTGGAGATCTGCAAATTGCCGAGCAAGAGTGGCAGGTGCAGCAAGGCGATGCGCTAGAGCGTCAGGAATTTAACCGCATTCGCGGCAGCCGCTTCCAACGCCGCACGACCCGCTATCTAATTGTTAACGGCTTTTCAGCAGCGATCGCCCTATTAATTACAGGTGGCGGCGGCTGGCTGTGGGCACCTTACCTCGCCTTAGGCTGGGGCATGATAGTCGCCCTTGATGCCTGGAATACCTTCTATTTGGCTGGCGATCGCTATGAAGACTCGTTTCAGAGCTGGCGGCGCAAGCGGCTATTTAAACGCTCTGTCCATTCATGGCTCAATCGCTGGCTTAAAAACTGAACGCAGCTATTTTGAAAAACAACTTACTACAAAGCCATAATTAGCAATAAAACAATAGCTGCTGCGCCTGATCCCAAAACAGATAAGAGCACAGATGGGTGGTGAGGCTGCCAGTCGATCCATGCCAGTCGATCCACCTGTTGGCCAACAAAGCGCTACGATAAGACCCGGTGTTAGGATAAGACCCGTCAGAGTTGTTCTACTAGACAGATTTCATAGACGACACACCTCGGAGCCTGATTGGCATGGTCACAGCACAAGATTCCGGAGATCCCAATCTTGGCCGTATTCTCCAGAACCGCTATCAATTGGTGGAGATGCTGGGTCAAGGCTCCATGGGGCGTGTTTATGGAGCCAGAGACAGACTGCTGGGCGGGGTGCCAGTTGCAGTTAAGTTTTTGGCGCAAACCTTGCTCAACCAGCGGATGCGCGATCGCTTTGAACGAGAAGCTACCACCTGCGCCTTGTTGGGGCAGCGTAGTATCCACATCGTTCGGGTGACAGATTATGGCATTGATGAAGACGGGATTCCGTTCTACATCATGGAATATCTCAAAGGGGCAAACCTGAATGACGAAATTGGCAAACACCCGCTGTCGTTGCCCCGGTTTCTCAACATCACGCGCCAGGTTTGTCTTGGTTTGCAATGTGCTCACGAAGGTATTGTTGTAGGTGGCGCACTTTGTCCGATCGTGCATCGCGACATTAAGCCCAGCAATATTTTAATTAGTCAAGATGACAGCTTAGGAGAACTGGCAAAAATCCTCGACTTTGGGATTGCCAAAACCCTTCAGGCAGATGCCAATCAAACCAACTGCTTTATGGGCACCCTAGCCTATTCATCCCCTGAACAAATGGAAGGGCACGAGCTAGATGCGCGCGCTGACATTTATAGCCTGGGCGTGATGATGTTTCAGATGCTATCGGCAAGATTGCCCCTCAATACCGATACCAATTCTTTTGGGGCTTGGTATCGCGCTCATCATCATCAATTGCCTCGTCCGATTGAAACCTCATTGGTTAGCGGCAAACTACCTAAGGCTCTAGAAACCCTGATCATGGCTTGTTTGGCGAAATCACCCAGCGATCGCCCCCAAACAGTCAGCGAAGTCATCGACACAGTAGAGGCATTAGAGCAGCGATTTAGACCGGGCTGGGAAATTGGTAAACGGATTGGCAACACGATTTCCACCCTGCCAATTGCCTCCCCGCCTGCGCTGCCAACCGCCCCAACGATAGATGGCTTCTGCCAATCACTGACATGGCCTGCCGATAAACCGATTGGTGACATCACGTTTCCGCAACCGTTGCGCACCGGAAGTGCTGTGCTGCCTAGCCTATGGGTGATGTTGAGCGGTCAGGAAATCCAAGATCGATTCAACTGCACTCGCTACAATCAGTTCCTATTTGCAGCTGTCCCGCATCCGTCACTGCTGTGGCTCACTGTCCTCTACAACCACAGGTACGGTGCTCGCTGGCTATCGTCTTATCTAGATTTAAAGAGTGGTCAAGGCCAGCAAATGGCTCGGTTGCTGAGCGAGTCAGGCAATTACCGGATTCTTTTCTTTGGCCGAGAAGAGCCAAAACGGTGTGCCAATGTGCTGACAGCTTCAATCCAGCCAGCCCAGTGTGTAGAGTTAAAAGACTGGATTACAAAAGGGCAAATGTCTCCGGCCACCTCCTATTATGCGGCGACTAAAGAGCAGCTAAAACAAGCGCTAGAAACACTGAAGCCAAAAATTTTAATGAAGCTTGAAGCCATGCACACCACAGAAGGAAATGGGTGAGCATTACCTGACCTAGCTTAAGGCTTCTCTGGAGGGAAATAGAGTACAGGATGACAGCTGCGGCGCAAAATGTCGCCTGTGAAACTCGAAATTGAGTATTCAATCAGTTTGCCAACTGTGCGAGATGAGGTGGCGATCGCCGTAATGTCTTCATCGATTGCGGCGGCTAGCACCTGAAGCACTGGATCTCCTTGCGCAACCTCAGCCTTTACGGTGATGTGTGCCGCCTCTAAACTAGGCTGCACAGCCAACAAATTTTCCTGCGCAGCCTGGAGTTTGTAGGTGCGGATGGCGGGATCTCGACCCACGTCGGCTACCACCGTGTAGAGCAAACATCGCTCTGGTGAACCTGCGGGGTGCGCTTGAGTCAGGCGGGCAATTTGCTGCACCAGATATTGAGATGCCTCGCTCGCATCGTAAGGAATCAGCAGATAGCGAAACAAATGGCGACAGCGTAAGTCTAGTTCTTCGTTCGTCAACGCGCAGATTAATTCTGGGCGCAGCATCAGAATCGGAACGGTAATTTTTTGGCACAGCGCTATCGATGTACTGCCAAACAGCTTTTCGCTCAGTAGGTTGCTGGTAGAGGTGCCCAATACCACCACGTCGCTTTGGTAGGTCTTAATGGCCGACAAAATTGCCTCTACGGGCTTACCCCAAGCCACCTCTACCTTCACCTCAATTTGATCGGGGATTTCTCCCATCCGTGCCATCAGGCGATCGCGTACTTGCACGAGTCGCTTATCATCCTGCCGAGGAATCTGCTGTTCGGGCACCGCTACCGCGTGCAGAAACACAATGTGTTTAATCCCGCTAGCGGCGAGACTTGGAACAAAGCTGGCTAGGCGATACAATCCGTCTGTGAAATCTGTGCAAACTAAGGCACGTTCGAACATAAACATCGACCTCGTAAAGAGATGCTTATCTTAGTCTATCGGGTTCAGTCAGGATTATTTCGCAGTCCTTT
>CASBQX010000267.1 GCA_949127925.1 Synechococcales cyanobacterium PMM_0002 | reverse complement strand
TGAGTCAGCTAGTAGGCTGAGGCGTAAATCTGCCTACCGTTCGTAGTGCAGGCTTCCAGCCTGCGCGGGCAAGATGCCCGCCCTACGGTAGCTAAACTTGCGCCGTCTTCTACTAGTAGCTTAGGGAATTTCGTTAAGCCTGCTGTAGCGTTGCCTAAATCTGCCTCAGAATTGGTTTTTCGTGAGCATTACCTAAGTCGTAGCCACTGCGGATTTTTTGGTTTTTTCGCTCTAAAATTTTTTTCTCTCTAAGACGATTTCCAAAAAAGAGCCGATGTTCTCTGTAGAGACACACCATACTCGTCTTCAGCCGTTCTTCAACCTCATCATTTCACGTCCGGTAACTCCGCCTCCAAGTAGATAGCCAATTTATTCCAACCAAACTAAGCTAGATCATTTCCAGAACTATCCATCAAGGGAGCGTTAACAAAGCTTCAGGCCCAGCTCATCAAAATGTAGTTGCAGGCTACTGCAAAAATGTAGTTGCAGGCTACTGCAAAAATGTAGTTGCAGGCTACTGCGAAAAGCATTTTAATCTCGTCACTTACACCTCTGTTTGCGTCTGCTGTTCGCTCCAAAGTTCCTGTTATCTTTGAGTATCATGATGGTCTTGGATAAATTGCAAGAGGGTTTGCATCCCCAAAATGGGCAGACTAATCGATTTCAAAGAGATATTCCAAAAGCTCAAGAAACGATTTATAACTATCTACTTGAGATCGTTAAGCTGTGGTCTCCCGAAGAGGTCTTGGCTGAGTTCAAACACCTGTTTATTCATCACGTCAACACTATAAGCTCTCATATCTTGCCGCCGCTATATGAGATCGTTTTTTCCAATCAAGAGGTTGAGTTCAGAAACACTCTCAAACGCTCCTGCTACATTTTAATCAACAACTGGGACATCACTAGAAGTCACAAATCGATCCAGGAGCTGATTCAACTCTTTAGCGATCCAATTTTGGATAAGCCAACGATGTCGCCAACTCTGCGACGGCTTAGAGGTTGGCTAAAAAACTTTGTAGAGAGCAGCGATTTTGAGCAGCTTCAGATGTTTGTCTCTAAATATGACGAGCAAGGGCATCGGCATTGGTCAGAACGCTACACGTCCTATTTGCTGGTACCTCAATACATTGATTTGAATAACTCTGTGGAGCAGCGTCATGCAGCCCGAGCGTTATCCAAACAGCTAAAAGAACGATTCAAGTTTGACCTTGCCCTCTACACGACGCGGTCTCAAAGTCAGAACCCAATCGTAGATGCAACAGAACCAGAAAGAAAGCCACGACTGAACCCAACGGGGATGGGCGATGAGGTACTGCATCTGGTCAAGATGATTGTAGTGAGGCGAGGCAATTTTAGTCATACAAATCTGGCTCATATTTTTGTCAGCCAAACCCAAAAACTCACCTATCGAGAATTTAAGCTCAGCCTACAGCGGTATCTGGTTTTTTCGGTAGAAGGCAATGACTATGCGATCGCGCTCAAAAAGCAGCTTGCCGAAAAGTTAGAAGTTCTCTACACCAGTCATCATGACAAACAGATTGATGACGCTTTGCTCCTACGCACTTGTAACCGAGTCATCGAATATTTGACCACAGAAAACCATCAGGAACCCTCTCCTCTCTTTGTCCAACTGCTTTCACAGGGAAATCCTCTAACCTTAGTGGTTATGTTGCTAAAAATCATTCTAGTGTGCAGACATGCCCGCACTCATCTAGAATCACGCATTGCCAATTTGGTTCAGTATTACAAGAGTTATCTGGAAGAAGATTGTCGCTGGGTAATTAACTTCTTTGAAATCTTTGATATTACAATGGCAATTTACGCTGAAAATGTTGAATTTAACTTGGTCGATATGCGCAGAGACAATTCTGAACAAGACTCTGCGCAAGGATCTTCAAAATTTGCTGCTTATCGGATTTTTTCACAAATGAAAGCCGAAGCCGACCAAGATAGTGAATCCGATGAGCTAAGGTTGCTGCAAGTGTTGCTAGAGGGTGAAGATCCTAGCGAATAGAAGGCTGTTTATATTGGCTCAGTCGCCTTCCACCCATAAACCTGGCAATTGTTTCAACAGTTGCCAGGTTTATGGGTGAAATAGCTTATACCCATAAATTTCTTACGCTGGGTAAATTCTCAATCTGCGGTTGGGTTCGTCGCCAAAGCTAGAAGATTTCAGACGGTAATGCTCTACCAGTTCATGTTGCATTTTACGAACTTTCCCAGATCGGGGCAGCAGTTCCACCGGTTGCCCTTTGGGAATTACAATTTGTTCGACGGCAAGGCGAGCCTCTTCGAGGGCCTCTATTTCATCCTCGTCGCTGCTGCGAGAAAAGAGGTTTAGATTGAGCGGTTCATCAAAGCCTGTGTCGTCGATGTGTAAAATCCGCTGTAAGGAACGGATGATTTGGGGGATGCTATTGGATTTGACCGTATAGATTGCCAATTGGCGAGTTTTGGCAATGTGACGTAGCTTAGAGTGGTTTTTGATGTGCGATCGCAATGCCAACACGGCATCTGCTCCGTCTAGATCCTTCGTTAGCACAATCGGTAAATTCAGCGTATGAATCACCTGTTCTACCTGATGACGGCTGATGGCATAGGGATAGATGTGCATTGGCAAATCTTCACCATTAGGCCCAGCGGTAGGTAGCTCACCAAATGGATCAGCTTCAGAGGGCATGAGCGATCGCTCTAATGACTCATTCAGCATTTGATCAAACACTTGTTGCTCTGGTGGGACAGCACTAAGTGGAAGGCCAAGCTGAGATCGCCTGTCTCGGTTGGGATTGCCTAAATCATTGCGGCCTAAATCATTACGACCTAAATCATTACGACCTAAATCATTACGGCCTAAATCACTGCGACTATAGCTAGACATTGGCGGCATCTGGCCTGAGGCGCGCCACCCACTGCTGCGAAATGAGTCTCGCCCGGTTAGAATCGATGACTCTCCAAAGGCTGTTGAGCGAGGAGGACTAGGCGCAACTGGAGCACCTGGTACTTCGTGGGTGACTTGAACATCGCCATTGTCGCTGACTGTGCGCACCTGGGGATTGGACTGGCGTCCGCGCAGTAGAGAATCTACGGAGTCTGATACTTGTTCGTGAATCACCCACTTTTGCCGTTCCACCATTTCTATGGCAATGTCAAAGGTGGGAGGGGCCTTGCGCTCCAGCACGCTTTTCTGGCTACCCCGGCGACGTGCTTCATCATCGCCCAATGTAACAGATTGAATTCCACCCACTAAGTCAGACAGCGTTGGATTCTTCATCAAGTTCTCAATCCGGTTGCCGTGAGCTGTGCCCACCAGCTGCACGCCCCGTTCAGCAATCGTACGGGCAGCCATGGCCTCCAGCTCTGTACCAATTTCATCAATAATGATCACTTCGGGCATATGGTTTTCCACTGCTTCGATCATCACCTGGTGCTGCTCTTCGGGGCGTGCCACCTGCATGCGCCGCGCCCGTCCAATCGCAGGATGAGGAATATCGCCATCACCAGCGATTTCATTGGACGTATCAATGATGACGACCCGCTTGTCTAATTCGTCGGCTAACACCCTGGCAATTTCTCGCAGAGCTGTGGTTTTACCGACTCCAGGACGGCCTAGCATCAAAATAGAACGGCCTGTTTCGACTAAGTCACGGATCATGCCGATTGTGCCGTAGACAGCGCGCCCTACTCGGCAGGTCAGGCCAATAATTTCACCGCTGCGGTTGCGCATAGCGCTAATCCGATGCAGGGTTTTTTCAATGCCTGCCCGATTGTCGCCGCTGAAACTGCCAACTCGCTCAATCGTGTATTGCAAGTCGGCTTTTGAAACAGGCTCGTCAGATAAATATTCTGCTTTATTGGGAAATCGAGCTTCGGGGCGTCGTCCCAAGTCCATTACTACTTCTACTAAAACGTTGCGCTGAGGATGCTGGTCAAGGCGATCGCGAATTGAATTGGGCAGAATGGCTAATAGCTGAGCGAGGTCGTCTGTAATCTGTAGCGATTTAGACATGCTTGAAGGCGTCGTATCCGGCACCGCAGAGATGGGCTGGTCGGTAGAGTCGTTACCGTTAGATGACATAGGGATTTTGTTAGTGGGTAACCGATAAAAACCTTGAACAAAGCACTGAGTCAAGGAAACATGCTTTGGGAAAAATCTGAGACTGTAGCGACATTGCAGGCAGACTATTCATGGCAGAACTCGTGTTTTTTAAAGCGGAAATGCAGCAACACTAGGCATAGGGCGATCGCCCTTATAGGGTTCTGCATATGGATCTGAACCTGAACCCGAACTCACTACCTCCCCTGGCGTCTTTAGTTGAGAAACGATAGAGGCTGCTAGCGCCACAGCTTGCTCTAATAGATCAGGAAAGGTTTCTAAATGAGTGGAATGGAGTGACCCTGGGGAGTGCTTACCTCTGTGCTCTAACTGGTCGAGGATAGGCGTAAGCAAAACCCGAGCATAACTACCATAGGCAACTCCCGTAATAGGTCGCGTCGATCCTGACTCTTTGCTGCGCAATAATCCTAGGGTTCGTAGCTTGGGTACGGTATAGCTATTCGTGCCGCCAGCTAGCTGCACATATCCAGGCAAGTCTGCTGCCAGCACTTTCTGTCCTAGTTTGATCGCCGCGTGAGTAGTGCCATCACCAATATCTCCGCTCATGGCTCTGCCGTCTGTTTGCCAAATCACAGGACAAGATAACGGTGACATACGTTTGTGCAACGCGCGCAGGTAATCGATTAAGCCCTCCCCATCAGGGCAGCTAATTGCAACTAGCTTCAGTCGGCTAATATCAGGGGCGATCGCTGCCCACAACCGATCAAAATCCGGCAAACGACCGACTTGGGTATGAATTTCTACGGCATCTACCAGTCGTAGCAGCGCAGGCAGGGTGTCGGGGGTTGAACCATAAGAGCGAGTTGAAATCTGCTGGATTGGGCAAAGCGGTAAACAGCGCCCGCATCCATAGCAGCGGCTATCGATCACGCCAGAAATTCCGCCCTCTGAAGCGTTAAAGGCGATCGCTTGAGCTGGGCAAACGGCTTCGCAAGGACGCGGACAATCTGGCGGACAATGCGCAGGGTTGAATTCCGCCTTACGAAAATGCGGATCTTCACCATCGTTAAAACTGACCATTAGCCAAGGAGCAGCCTGTGGTGCAGATTTTTGCCCTTGTGTCCGCAAAGAGATAAGCGCAGCAGCCTGCATGCCATCGCGTGCAGCGCTAATAACTGCCGGGTCTGCTGCCACATCTACGCAGTCAGCTCCCGCCAGGGTATACGCCAATGATAGGTTACGAATTGCAGGGAGGTGTTGGAAGCTAGCTCCACAAATGAGCTTAAACCAACTACCTTCCCTAAG
Organism: Synechococcales cyanobacterium PMM_0002; assembly: GCA_949127925.1. GTDB lineage: Bacteria > Cyanobacteriota > Cyanobacteriia > Elainellales > Elainellaceae > CASBQJ01. Next base: position 19,382 of record CASBQX010000267.1, on the reverse strand, counting down.
AGACCGTAAGGGATGGTGCAATTTAATCACCCTTACATGCTAATAGGTTAATCCAAAATCGGCAGATACCGATGGTGCCCATAGTGTACTAAAAACTGGGGATCGCTTGGAACGCACAATGGCAAAGATGATTCAGTCATCAACCAAACGCCAGCTCGTACCGCATTGGTAGACTCACAAGTACAGCCTCAGTAGTACTAAAGCTCATTAGGTGTTTATGCAGCGGCTAACACATCCTGCAATGGCTTCCAGGTAAAGCTGCGATCGCCTCCCATTTCCAGCACTATCTTGATCTTAGGATTGGTCAGAGGGAGCTTGGTTAAAAACTCTAGCTCAGACGGATCAAGGACATGGCCTTCCATCATCCAAATCACCAGCCCTTTGGATTTCGCAGGTAGAGACTCTACTTGATAAGTCGCAATTGGGGGCACATAGTAGCGATACCCTACAGCACCTTCTCGATCCTTAGTACTCTTTTTGCCCAAATGAGGCGGACGAATTCCATGCACGTCGAGTAAGTAAGAAGACAGATCGCCTAGCCCTCGGACTGTGATATTGAGCAAGGTGTAGCCTGCCCCGCGCAAACGCCGCTGATATCGCCCTTCGTGTCCACCTTCCAGCGGAACATACACGCCCAGCGCACCAAACTGTTCTAGATCGCGGATAAACGGCTTGCCTGTTGTAATCAGTGCCATACGCTGGTGTTCCTTGCTATTCCTAAAGCACTCTACCACGCTGAGATTTTAAGTGGATAGACCCGTTGTATTGGGTTTTCCTGTCATAAGGATTGGCTTTTCCTTCAGGTCTCACATAGCTCTCAAGATCCAAATCTCAATAGATCTCAACACCTGATTGGCTCTTTTGGACTAGCAGACCGACTGCTTCTCCAGTTGCCCTACCGATTCTAAATCTAAACCAACTTCTAACCCAACTCCAAAAAAACTGCAATTGTTAGAAATCTATCTATATTTGGGGTCAGGGTTCTGCAACTAGGCTATACTGGCAAAGGATAAATCTCAGTTAAGCAAGGGCAAATCCCAGCTGAAACTCTCGGTTTAAGAATCTGCTGGACAAATCTGTTTAACTTGCTCTATACTTGTTAGTCGTTGTCGAAAAAGGTTTTTCAACTTTCGCTAGGGAAATCTAGATGAAGGTTGATGCTAAGCCTTGAAAAAAGGATACTGGATGGTTTAACTTTCCAAGTCCTGACAAATACAGGCAGTGCAGCGGCATAGACCGTTTGTAGTTCGTAGATTCTGCCTGAGAGATTGCGGAGATCCCAGAAACCCATCTGCTGTGAATGCAGAGTGTGAGATAGGGCTGATTCTGTAAACGTCCATTGGAGCTGACTAGAGCTGTGCCTAATCGCGTTTGTGGTTAAGGATAGTTCTGGCTCCTTTGTAGTGTGTGAATAGGGAGACGTGTAACCGTGTCTGTTGGAATTCTTGGAACCAAGCTGGGTATGACCCAGATTTTTGACGAAGCGGGAAAATCTGTTCCTGTCACCGTTGTACAGGCAGGCCCGTGCACGGTTACTCAAATTAAAACCGCTGAAACAGATGGTTATTCCGCTGTTCAAATTGGTTTTGGTGCGACTACTGAGAAGGCAATCAGCCAACCAGAACTCGGGCATTTGCGCAAGGCTGAGGCATCACCATTGCGGCACCTCAAAGAATATCGACTGGCTGCCCCAACCGATTATCAACTCGGACAGGAAATCAAGGCCGATATTTTTACTCCTGGGCAAGAGGTGGATGTCATCGGAACCAGCATTGGTCGCGGGTTCGCAGGCTATCAGAAGCGTCACAACTTCAAGCGCGGACCAATGTCGCACGGTTCTAAGAACCACCGTCAGCCCGGTTCGACAGGTGCAGGCACCACACCTGGGCGCGTTTATCCAGGTAAGCGGATGGCCGGTCGCTTGGGCGGTTCTCGGGTGACAATTCGGAAATTGACGGTAGTAAGGGTTGACGGCGATCGCAATCTAATCTTAATTAGAGGAGCCGTTCCTGGAAAGCCCGGTGCATTGATTAACATCGTGCCCGCCAAGTTAGTGGGGAAGGCGAAGTAGGGATTGGGAACTAGAGATCCGGTCTGACATCTATACCTAGTCCCTATTTAAGGAGAAAGCTCATGGTTGAATGTGTTGTTAAAAACTGGCAAGGTGACGAGGCTGGAACAGCCTCTTTAGATTTGCGAGTAGCCAAAGAAGAAAACGCCGCTCACATTGTTCATCGGGCTTTAGTTCGGCAAATGAACAATGCCCGTCAAGGTACGTCCTCTGCTAAAACTCGCGCCGAGGTACGAGGCGGTGGACGTAAACCTTGGCGTCAAAAGGGAACGGGTCGTGCTCGTGCTGGTTCTAATCGCTCTCCTCTATGGCGGGGTGGCGGTGTCATTTTTGGACCTAAGCCCAGAGACTATTCCGTCAAGATGAACCGGAAAGAGCGCCGACTTGCCCTGCGCACCGCGTTTCAAAGCCGCACCGAAGACCTAATCGTGGTGGAAGACTTTGCCGATCAGCTTTCTCGCCCTAAGACAAAGGAGCTGGTTCAAGCTCTAACTCGTTGGGGAGTAGAAACTGAGGAGAAGGTGCTTTTAATCGTCTCCGAGCGCAACGATATGGTCTACTTATCTGCGCGCAACATCGGCACGTTGCGAATGATATCCGCTAGCAACTTGAATATTCACGACCTGCTAACTGCCGACAAAATTGTGGCAACGGCAACGGCTATTGAAAAGGTACAGGAGGTCTACGGTGACTAAATTTGATGCACGCGAATTGCCTGATCTCATCCGCCGTCCTTTAGTAACCGAGAAGGCAACTCAGCTATTAGAAGACAACCAGTATGTTTTTGAAGTGGCTCCAAAGGCTACCAAGCCTGCAATCAAGGCGGCTATTGAAGGTCTTTTTGAGGTCAAGGTAGTTGCAGTAAACACTAGCAACCCTCCTGCTAAAGAGAAACGAGTTGGTAAGTTCGCGGGTCACAAGCCCAGATACAAGCGTGCGATTGTTACCCTGGCACCTGGCGATTCTATTACTCTTTTTCCAGAAGTTTAATCGACTGCATCTAAACCTTTCCCCTTTTGGATTAGCTTCACGGCGTCCTGCCTCCCATCCAAGATTTAGCGTCCCGTTCTTCTAAGAGTCTGAGCTATGGGTATTCGTACATATCGACCCTACACCCCCGGAACCCGAGAGCGATCGGTTTCTGATTTTGCTGAAGTTACTCGCAGCGAACCAGAAAAATCACTCACCTACTCAGTTCATCGTCCCAAGGGGCGGAACAACCGGGGCGTCATTACTTGCCGTCATCGTGGTGGTGGCCATAAACGCCTCTATCGCATGATTGATTTCCGCCGCGACAAGCATACGATTCCAGCCAAGGTTGCTTCGATTGAGTATGATCCCAATCGCAACGCCCGAATCGCTCTGCTTTACTACCAAGATGGTGAGAAGCGATATATTCTTCATCCGGCTGGACTGGCCGTGGGGGCAACCGTTGTAGCAGGGTCTACTGTTCCCTTCGAAGTTGGAAATGCAATGCCTTTGGGCAACATGCCATTGGGTACTACGGTTCACAACGTAGAGCTAACCCCCGGCAAAGGTGGGCAAATTGTTCGGGCTGCTGGCGCTTCAGCTCAGCTTGTGGCAAAAGAAGGTAACTTCGTCACGCTGCGTTTGCCGTCCACTGAAGTTCGCTTAATCAGACGAGAATGCTACGCAACGATTGGACAGGTTGGCAACGCTGATGTTCGTAACGTCAGCTTAGGCAAAGCGGGGCGCAAGCGTTGGGATGGCCGTCGCCCTCAGGTGCGAGGCAGTGTAATGAACCCTGTTGATCACCCCCATGGTGGTGGTGAAGGGCGCGCTCCCATTGGTCGTGCTGGCCCTGTTACGCCTTGGGGTAAGCCAACTCTGGGCGCTAAAACTCGGAAGAAAAAGAAGGCCAGCAGTGCACTGATTGTTCGTCGTCGTCGTCGCACCTCAAAGCGTGGTCGCGGTGGTCGGGAGTCCTAAAGGTTAGGTAAAGATTATGTCTCGCTCATTAAAGAAAGGTCCATTTGTAGCTGATCACCTACTCAAAAAGATTGAGGTTTTGAATGTAAAGGGCGACAAGCAGGTGATCAAAACCTGGTCTCGCGCCTCTACCATTCTGCCTCAAATGATTGGACACACGATCGCCGTTCACAACGGTCGTCAGCATGTGCCTGTTTATGTGACAGAACAAATGGTTGGACATAAGTTGGGTGAATTTGCGCCTACCCGAACCTTTCGGGGGCATGCCAAGAGCGATAAAAAGGCTCGTCGATAAGAGAGAACCGTGAGCGATGGGCTATCTATGCCTTAGTTCACACGAGAGGAAAGATTATGGCAGTTACTACTGTAGAAGAAGTTCAAGCCGTCGCCCGCTATATCCGAATGTCGCCCCACAAGGTGCGTCGAGTGCTAGATCAAATTCGAGGACGCTCTTACCGAGAAGCGCTAATCATCCTAGAATTTATGCCCTATCGCGCCTGTGATCCGGTGCTGAAAGTCTTACGTTCTGCGGTGGCAAATGCTGAGCACAATGTAGGCTATACCCCCGCAGATCTGGTAGTCAGTCGGGCATATGCCGATCAAGGCCCTGTCTTGAAGCGGTTCCGACCCCGAGCGCAGGGGCGAGCATATCAAATCCGCAAGCCAACCTGCCATATCACTATTGCAGTCGCTCCCGGCGCAGAGAATGACTAATTAGATGCCCATGGCCGCTAATTAGATTTATATAGATCGCTTGTTATTGACCATCCATCGCCTTCAGTTAGAGGACGCATCGTGGGACAGAAGATTCATCCAATTGGTTTCCGACTTGGCATTACCCAGGAGCACCGCTCTTTATGGTTTGCTGACTCTAGCCGCTATCCAAAGCTCCTGCAAGAGGACTACAAGATTCGCAAGTATGTTGCAAAAGAACTGAACAGCGCAGGAATCTCTCAGGTGCGAGTTGAGCGGAAAGCTGATCAGATTGATCTGCAAGTACTCACGGCTCGTCCTGGTGTGGTTGTCGGTCGAGGTGGAGCCGGCATTGAAAAGTTACGCGAAGGATTGCAAAAAGAGCTAGGCGACGACAGCCGCCAAATCCGGATCAATGTTGTAGAGGTTGCTCGGGTTGATGCAGATGCTGCCTTAATTGCTGAGTATGTTCAACAACAGCTTGAACGCCGGGTTTCGTTCCGTCGGGTTGTTCGCCAAGCCATTCAGCGCGCTCAGCGTGCAGGTGTGCAAGGAATCAAGATTCAGGTAAGTGGCCGCTTAAACGGTGCAGAAATTGCCCGGACTGAGACTACTCGTGAAGGAAAAGTGCCACTTCATACGCTCCGAGCTGATATTGATTATGCGTACACCACAGCTCAAACCATCTACGGCATTCTAGGCATCAAAACCTGGATCTTCAAGGGTGAGATTATTCCGGGGCAGGAAGATGTTGCGACTGCGACCGCCAATGTTCCGCCTCGTCGCCGTCAACAGGGTCGCCGTCAGTTTGAAGATCGTTCGAATGAAGGGTGATGTGTAAAGGGTGACGGGTGATTTAGGAGGTAGGTTGCTTCTAATCCCTAGACCCTGATTCCTAACCCCTAACCCCTCACTCAAACCAAGGTAAGAAGCCATGTTAAGTCCTAGAAGAACGAAATTTCGCAAACAGCAGCGCGGTCGCATGAAGGGTCTGGCGACTCGGGGAAGTGATCTGAATTTTGGTGATTTTGCGCTCCAAGCAATAGAACCCTGCTGGATTACATCGCGTCAGATTGAAGCGAGTCGTCGTGCTATGACTCGATATATTCGTCGGGGTGGAAAAATCTGGATTCGAATTTTCCCAGACAAGCCTGTCACTCAGCGCGCCGCAGAAACTCGAATGGGTTCTGGTAAAGGAAATCCAGAATTTTGGGTAGCGGTTGTCAAGCCCGGTCGGATTCTGTTTGAAATCGCTGGAGTGCCAGAAACAACTGCTCGGGAGGCGATGCGGCTGGCGTCTCATAAGCTGCCGATTAAAACTAAGTTTATTGCTCGTGAAGCTGAGGAGTCCTAACTATGTCCCTTCCAAAAATTTCAGAGGTTAGGGATCTAAGCGATCAGGATTTAGATGAACAAATTGCTGCTATCAAGAAACAGCTGTTCGACCTGCGATTCCAAAAAGCTACACGACAGTTAGAAAAGTCTCACCAGTTTGGGCATACCCGTCATCGCTTGGCACAACTGATGACAATCGAGCGAGAGCGGCAACTAGCCGTAAAGACGACGTCTGACGCAGAGAAGGAGTAAGGGGCTATGGCGGTTAAAGAACGGGTTGGTGTTGTCGTTAGCGACAAGATGGAAAAGACAGTTGTGGTAGCGGTAGAAAACCGTGCCCCACATCCCAAGTATCGCAAGATTATGGTGCGAACTAAGCGATACAAGGTACACGATGAAGAGAATAAGTGTAAGACGGGCGATCGCGTTCGGATTCAAGAAACTCGACCCCTCAGCCGCACCAAGCGCTGGACGGTGGTCGATATTCTCACCCACGGCTCTAACGCTTAACTACTGAGGGAGAGGAGACGATACATGATCCAGCAAGAAACCTACCTCAATGTCGCCGACAATAGCGGTGCCCGTAAACTTATGTGCATCCGAGTACTGGGTGGCAGCAAGCGCTACGCTGGCGTGGGTGACGTAATTATTGCCGTAGTGAAGGATGCCATTCCTAATATGGCTGTGAAAAAGTCTGACGTAGTTCGAGCGGTGGTAGTTCGAACCAGAAAGGGGTTGCGTCGAGAAAGTGGTATGAGCATTCGTTTTGACGATAACGCCGCTGTCATTATCAATGCAGACGGAAATCCTAGAGGAACCCGTGTGTTTGGGCCAGTTGCTCGCGAACTGCGCGACAAAAACTTCACCAAAATTGTCTCGTTGGCACCGGAGGTGCTGTGATGGGTAAAGTTCGATATAAAATGCACGTCAAAAAAGGCGACACCGTCCAGGTGATCGCTGGTAGTGACAAGGGTACGGTGGGTGAGGTGCTCATGACCTTCCCCGAAATCAGTAAGGTGCTTGTTAAAGGCGTCAACATTCGCACCAAGCACATCAAGCCCCAACAAGAGGGTGAATCAGGTCAAATCCAAACCTCGGAAGCCCCGATTCACAGTTCCAACGTCATGCTTTACTCTACTAAGCAAAAGGTAGCAAGTCGGATTGCTTACACCTTTAATGCTGACAAGCGTAAGGTAAGGATGTTGAAGAAAACGGGAGAAATTGTTGACTAAACAGAGGGAGAGTCAATAAAAAATGAGCTAGAAATTCAATTTTTATCCACTCCTAATTTGTATTGTCTAACGTCTTATTCCTGACCAAGTCCAGGAAAATCGGGAGATCCAGAATGGCTAATCAGTTCAAGGTCAAATATCAAGAGACGATTGTTCCTAAGTTGATGGAGCAGTTTCAGTACAGCAATACTCATCAGGTTCCCAAAGTTGTCAAGGTGACTATCAACCGAGGCATGGGAGAAGCGGCTCAGAATGCGAAAGCGCTGGAAGCCTCTATCGCTGAAATTGCTACGATCGCAGGTCAAAAGCCAGTGGTGACGCGGGCTAAGAAGGCGATCGCCGGGTTTAAGATCCGGAAAGGAATGCCAGTTGGCATTATGGTAACGCTGCGCTCCGATCGCATGTATGCATTCCTGGATCGATTGATTAACTTAACCTTGCCTCGAATTCGAGATTTTCGAGGTATTAGCCCTAAAAGCTTTGACGGTCGAGGTAATTACACTTTGGGCTTGCGGGAGCAGTTAATTTTTCCTGAAATCGAATACGACCGAATTGATCAGGTTCGAGGCATGGATATTTCAATCATCACGACTGCAACCACGGACGAAGAAGGACGTGCCCTCTTAAAAGAGATGGGAATGCCCTTCCGAGATAACTGAGGCAGTTTGACAAAGAGGAAACTATGGCGGTAAACGACACTATTGCAGACATGCTGACACGCATTCGCAATTCAACCTTGGCAAGACATCAGACCACAGAAGTTCCAGCTACTAAGGTGACTCGTAGCATTGCGAAGGTTCTCCAAGAAGAGGGCTTCATTGCGGAATTTTCTGAAGCTGGCGAGGGGATCCAAACGAATTTGGTGATTTCCCTAAAGTATAAGGGCAAAAATCGCAGACCCATCATTAATGCGTTGCAGAGAGTGAGTAAGCCTGGTCTACGGGTCTACTCCAACTGTAGGGAGCTTCCAAAAGTCCTAGGTGGTATTGGAGTTGCCATCATTTCCACCTCTAGCGGCATCATGACAGATCGAGATGCGCGTCGTCAGGGCGTGGGGGGCGAAGTACTCTGCTACATCTGGTAGGGTCAATTCAAGCGCTCGTGCCAGTTCTCGTGATGGCTTTGTGGGCGGCTCATATATATTAATTCAGTCGTGAAGATTAACGGCTCACGCAAATTGTCCAGGAGTGATTTGTCATGTCTCGCATCGGTAAACGCCCCATTAGTATTCCTCAGAAAGTCACCATCACGATTGAAGAACAGCATGTTGCCGTAAAAGGTCCCAAAGGTGAGCTTTCTCGAACACTACCGCCCGAGGTAGAAGTTCTTCATGAAGGAGATACTCTCGTCGTCAATCGGCGGAATGAATCTCGTGCGGCTCGACAGCGTCATGGGTTATGCCGAACCCTAGTTGCTAACATGGTCGAGGGTGTTTCTCAAGGATTTCAGCGCAAGTTAGAAATCCAGGGTGTTGGCTATCGTGCCCAAGCGCAAGGCCGCAACTTGAATCTCGTTGTTGGCTACAGCCACCCTGTTCTGATTGAACCGCCAGAAGGCATTCAGTTTGTCGTCGAAGGCAATACCAACATCACCGTGACGGGGATCGACAAAGAAATTGTCGGAAATATCGCTGCTCGAATTCGAGCAGTTCGTCCGCCTGAGCCTTACAAGGGCAAAGGGATTCGTTATTCTGGTGAACTGGTAAGACGCAAAGCTGGTAAGACAGGGAAGAAATAGAGATGAAACTAACGCGCAAAGAATCAACCCACCGTCGGCATGGTCGGATCCGTCGGGCCATATCAGGAACAGCAGAGCGTCCTCGGTTGGCAGTTTTTCGATCCAATCATCATATCTACGTTCAGGTAATTGACGATACTCAGCATCAGACATTAGTGTCTGCTTCTACATTAGAGCCAGCTCTGCGGACAACTCTGGAGTCTGGGTCTAACCGCGATGCTTCAACCCAAGTGGGCAAGCTCATCGCTGAGCGATCGCTCGAAAAGGGAATTACCCAAGTAGTCTTCGATCGCGGAGGCAACCTTTATCATGGCCGCGTTAAAGCCTTAGCCGATGCTGCTCGTGAAGGCGGACTCAGCTTCTAAGCATTGCATTTCACCCATCAACTAGCCAAATTCACACTTACCATCGACCCACATCAAGGATTTAACCATGGCGAAAAGTCGTAAAAATAACCGCGCAAAAGAAAAGGAAACCGACTGGCAGGAGCGGGTAGTCCAAATTCGCCGTGTCACCAAAGTGGTTAAAGGCGGTAAGAAGCTGAGCTTCCGTGCCATTGTGATTGTGGGCAACGAGCGAGGTCAGGTGGGCGTTGGGGTTGGTAAAGCGGCTGACGTCATCGGAGCTGTTAAAAAAGGTGTGGCAGACGGTAAAAAGCATTTGATCGAGGTTCCTCTAACCAAGTCCAACTCTATTCCTCACCCGACAAAAGGGGATGGTGGCGGAGCTAAAGTGATGATGCGTCCTGCTGCCCCTGGAACAGGCGTAATTGCTGGAGGTGCCGTTCGAACTGTGCTGGAACTGGCGGGAGTGAAAAATATTTTGGCCAAGCAGTTAGGTTCAGGCAACCCTCTCAACAACGCTAGAGCAGCCGCAAACGCGTTGGCATCATTGCGTACTTTTTCTGAAGTTGCCGAAGAGCGAGGCGTTCCCATCGAAAGACTTTACTCCTAAACCCCTTACTCCTACTAAATCATGAGACTTGCAGACGCATTACCCAAATCAGGTTCCCAGAAACGCCGCCGCCGAGTTGGTCGCGGTATCGCTGCTGGACAAGGCGCTAGCTGTGGCTTTGGCATGCGGGGTCAAAAGTCCCGTTCTGGAAGCGGCACTCGCCCCGGCTTTGAAGGCGGTCAGATGCCCCTATATCGGCGCATTCCCAAACTGAAGCACTTCACGGTTCTTAACCGAATTGACTATACCGTCATTAACGTAGATGATCTTGCCGGCCTCGCTAAAGGCACCGAGGTATCTCTGGAGTCTCTTTTGGCAGAGGGAATTGTCACCACCAATGACGGCCCGCTTAAAGTTTTGGGCGATGGTGAGATTGAAGTTGCCCTTCAAGTAACAGCAGTAGCCTTCACAGCAAGTGCTCGCAGCAAAATTGAAGCAGCTGGCGGTAGCTGCAAACTGTTAGATTAATGAGATAGGCAAAACTCGCCGGGGTAACCCTGCCTGAAGGGGCAGAGTATCTGGCGGTGAGAGGCTGCCATTGATACGATCGCCCACATAGGTAGAGGTACCTTCATTATGGTTCGAGACAAGACTCCGACTGCCCAAGAAACCTTTGTGCAGATGGCTCAAGCAGCCGGGTTACGAGGGCGGCTGCTTGTCACCATTGGGATATTACTTCTGGTACGTTTAGGGGTGCATATCCCCATTCCCGGCATTGACCGAATAGCCTTTCAGGCCGCGACACAAAGTGGCGTTCTAGCCGGAATTATCGGCTTTTTAGACACATTTACCGGACGCGGACTTTCAACCCTGGGCATTTTTGCTCTGGGTATTTTGCCATATATTAATGCATCTATTATCTTGCAGCTTCTGACCGCTGCCCTTCCTAGCTTAGAGAAGCTGCAAAAAGAGGAGGGTGAGGCGGGTAGACGCAAGATTGCTCAAGTTACCCGGTATGTTGCGGCGGGCTGGGCCGTTTTGCAGGGTACTGGGTTGTCTATTTTTATTAACCAGTTTGCTGAAAGTCCAGGCCCTGCGTTCATTGCGCAAACTGTGCTGGCGCTGACCGCTGGTTCTATGTTTGTGATGTGGGTGGGTGAATTGATTACAGAGCGTGGGGTTGGCAATGGTGCCTCTCTCCTAATTTTTGTCAGTATCGTTTCAACGCTGCCTCAGTCATTGGGTAAAACGTTTGATTTGGCTCAGAGCGGCGATCGCAGTATTGTCGGGGGAGTGGTGCTCTTGCTGGTGGTCTTTCTGGTTATGATTGTCGGCATCATTTTTGTCCAAGAAGGGACACGGCGTATCCCCATCATTTCTGCCCGTCGTCAGGTAGGTCGGCGCACCTATCAAGAGAAGAGTAGCTACTTACCCCTCCGCCTGAATCAAGGTGGGGTGATGCCGATCATTTTTGCGTCTGCGGTATTAACCCTACCTGCCTACTTAACGCAGCTCTTCGCCAACAACGAAATTGCCATCAAGATTGCGAGTTCTTTGCGCCCTGGTTCCTGGGTGTATGTGCTGGTTTATCTGGTGCTGATTCTTTTCTTCAGCTATTTCTATGCCTCTCTGGTCGTTAACCCAGTAGATATGTCCCAGAATTTGAAAAAAATGGGTGCGAGCATACCCGGTATTCGTCCAGGCAAAACCACTAGTGAGTATATTGAGCGCGTGCTCAACCGCCTTACCTTTTTGGGTGCTATCTTTCTGGGTTTAGTGGCTATTGTACCTGCGGCTGTTGAGGGAGCGACTCGTGTCACGACCTTTCAGGGATTGGGCGCGACATCGCTGTTGATTTTGGTGGGGGTTGCCATTGAAACGGCAAAACAGGTGCAGACGTATGTAATTTCTCAACGTTATGAAGGAATGGTGAAGCAATAGTGTCACGCTTAATTTTTTTGGGGCCACCAGGAGCAGGCAAAGGCACCCAGGCTGCAATGCTGGCAACAGAGTTGTCCATTCCACATGTTTCAACGGGAGAGATTTTACGGTCGGCTGTTTCTGGCCATACAGAACTGGGGCTAAAGGCTCAAGCCTATATGGATCAGGGAGAATTGGTTCCCGATGAGCTGATTTTAGGCATGGTGCGCGATCGCCTGACCCAGCCTGATACCCAAGCTGGTTGGATCTTAGATGGGTTTCCGCGTAATGTGAGCCAAGCTAAATTCTTTGATGAATTGCTTAACACGATTAGCCAAGCCTACGACCGAGTTGTCAACCTAGATGTGCCCGATGAAACCTTGGTCACTCGTCTTCTAGGCCGAGGGCGTAAGGATGACAGCGAAGCGGTAATTCGTAATCGCTTGGCCGTTTACCGAGAGCAGACTGCTCCTCTGATTGATTTCTATCAAAGCCGCCAACACCTATTTTCTGTTGATGGCAGTCAGGCTGTTGAAGCGGTAATGGCTGAGATTCGGCGGATGATCGAGGTTTGAACTCTACCGACTATTTAGGCTGACAATGTAATTTTTCAGCTTTACTGCCCACGCCTAATCAGTCCAGCTGCACAGGCTTGAATCTAAAGACATTTGTTAGACTGAGTAACGGGCTGCTGTTAAAGGTTATAGGTTGTTCTTTGAGTTAAAGTGCAAATGGCTTAAGGTGACGCTCCCATTATTCGTGATTTAACTCACTTCATTAAAAGCCCCCGATTTTTACCATCTTGAATTTTATACCTGTTTGACAGTTCCCGTTATCTGCACTCACCGCATTAAGGAGGCATGCCACATTGTCTAAGCAAGATTTGATTGAGATGGAAGGAACCGTAGCAGAGTCTTTGCCGAATGCTATGTTTCGCGTAGATCTAGATAATGGATTTAACGTATTGGCTCACATCTCCGGCAAAATTCGCCGTAATTACATCAAAATTCTGCCTGGCGATCGCGTCAAAGTTGAATTGACCCCCTATGACCTCACCAAGGGTCGTATTACTTACCGTTTGCGCAATAAAAAATAGCCTCCTCCAGGGGTAAGTTTTTACCAAAGATCATTTTTTAAACATTCTTACAGAGTTAGTTTGACAACTAACGCAGAAAGTTGATATCATATTGGGTTTGTAGTCAGTAATAAGAGTTATTGGACAATGAAAGTCCGGGCATCCGTCAAGAAGATCTGTGAGAAATGCCGCGTCATCCGTCGTCGCGGTCGAGTTATGGTGATTTGCACCAACCCGAAGCATAAGCAGCGTCAGGGTTAGGCGATCGCCGTCGCGTTGGTTAGCACCCATTGAGGTTGCTGGTGTTGAGAGTTAAACCGGGAAGCAGTATTGGGAGAGTGAAGCGTGGCACGAATTGCCGGAGTCGACCTTCCACGTGATAAACGTGTCGAAATTGGTCTGACCTATATTTATGGAATTGGACTCACGCGAGCCAAAAAAATTATCACGGCCTCTGGAGTAAATCCAGATATCCGAGTGAAAGATTTGTCAGATGCTGATGTCACAGCATTGCGTGAAGCTGTAGAGTCTGGAGCAGAGGTTGAGGGTGACCTCAGACGCCTTGAAGCCTTGAACATCAAGCGATTGATGGACATTGGTACATACCGAGGGCGGCGACATCGCCTAGGGTTGCCAGTTCGCGGACAGCGTACCCGCACCAATGCCCGTACTCGTCGAGGAGGGCGTCGAACGGTGGCTGGGAAGAAAAAGGCACCCGGTAAGAAATAATTTGGGTAATCGCGGCCATCTGCTAGGTTTTGTCAACAGCATTATGGCGGCGTAGAGTCGCAGGAGGTGGTTGTCAATCACCCTACATGCTTTGTACCCAGATGCCTCACACTCATCAAAATCTAACGTTCAGCTAATTGAGAAACACTAGACATGGCGCGACAACCGACAAAACGAACCGGGGCAAAGAAGCAGAAGAAGAATGTGCCCAGCGGCGTAGCACATATCCAATCGACCTTCAACAATACGATTATTACCATTACTGATGGTGGTGGGGAAGCTATTTCTTGGGCATCAGCTGGTTCCAGCGGCTTCAAGGGAGCTAAAAAGGGCACTCCGTTTGCGGCACAAACAGCAGCAGAGAATGCAGCTCGTCGAGCAATGGATCAGGGGATGCGTCAGGTTGAAGTGATGGTTAGTGGTCCTGGCTCGGGACGGGAAACTGCCATTCGTGCCCTACAAGGTGCAGGTTTGGAAATCACTCTCATTCGTGATGTAACCCCTATTCCTCACAATGGCTGCCGTCCGCCTAAACGGCGACGGGTGTAGGCCAAATGCACTCAGGCAGAGATTGCCTCTAAAAATGGTGCTTGGGTAACGGTAGAGGCGATCGCTGGTGAGCCTGATCGATTGATTGCCAGAATGTATAGCGACGATAGAACGGCGCTTTGACAGGATTGGCAGGTCATTTGAGACGGTTTACAGCAAAAGGTAACTTGGGAATTTAGCGGAAGGTAAATGCCTTCCGAGACTAAGGAGAAGGGAGGTTGGTCTATGGCACAGTTCAAAGTTGAGTGCGTAGAGTCAGACATTGGCGAAAATCAAAGCCTGTACAGCAAGTTTGTGCTGGAACCCCTAGAGCGGGGGCAGGGTACGACAGTTGGAAACGCACTGCGACGCGTACTATTGTCCAACCTAGAGGGCGCAGCGGTAACGGCAGTTCGCATTGCCGGGGTAACTCACGAGTTTATGACCGTACCGGGTGTTAAAGAAGATGCGCTTGACATCATTCTGAACATGAAGGAAGTCGTGCTCAAGAGTTATTCTTCACAGTCTCAAATTGGCCGTCTCCGGGTAGAAGGGCCTACAAAGGTGACGGCGGCATACTTCGAGTTGCCTTCCGATGTGGAAGTCATTGACGAAGATCAGCATGTGGCAACCGTTGCGGCTGGGTATACCCTAGAGATGGAATTTCGCATCGAAAAAGGCGTGGGCTATCGTGCCATCGACCGAGGCCGAGAAGATGCCTCAGCGCTAGATTTCCTGCAAATCGACGCCATCTTTATGCCTGTGCGAAAGGTGAACTATACGGTCGAAGATGCTCGCATTGGCGGCTCCATTGAAAAAGACCGTCTGATTATGGAAGTTTGGACAAACGGAAGTTTGACTCCCCAAGAGGCGCTCAGTCAGGCCGCCCACATCTTGGTGGATCTGTTTATGCCGCTCAAAGACATCACCATTGAGGAGATGAAGAACATCTTCTCAGAAGAAGAAGATCCCCATAATCAGATTCCGATTGAGGAACTCAACCTGTCGGTGCGCGCCTACAACTGCCTAAAGCGGGCGCAAATTAACACGGTTTCTGACCTGCTCGACTACTCGCAGGAAGACTTATTGGAAATCAAGAACTTCGGTGCGAAATCGGCATACGAAGTTATTGAAGCGCTCCAAGTTCGAATGGGCATTACTCTGCCTCAAGAGAAACCAGCCAAAACTAGCTGATCAAGCTGATGCAGTTAAGGATCTGAAGTTAACTGCTGCCGCTTCTTGTGCTGTTTTACTTGCTTCTATTGTTTTTCGTCTGCTTGTTTACCGTTATCGAGATCCTGTTATGCGTCACCGCTGTCGTGTTCCAAAACTTGGCAAGCCTGCCGATCAGCGTCGTGCTCTCCTGAGAGCGCTAACGACTGAGCTGATTCGCTACGGTCGGATTACCACGACCAAGGTGCGGGCTAAAGCCGTTCGGTCTGAAGCAGATCGAATGATTACCTTGGCAAAAGATGGTTCTCTGGTCGCTCGCCGTACGGCGATGGGCTACATCTATGATAAACAGCTGGTTCATGCGCTGTTTGAACAAGCGACAGAACGGTACGGTAGCCGCAATGGTGGCTATACTCGGATTCTTCGCACTATTAGTCGTCGAGGCGACAATGCCGACATGGCCATTATCGAGTTGACCTAGAGGTTTTTGGCCTAATCGGATGATCTGTTCAAGGAACTGCTGCTGTTTTCATGACTGCAACGCTGCCAAAATTAGCTGATCTGTCTAGTGCTGGGGTTCTGGCACCGACAGACGTGCAACGAGTTGCCTTGGTAATCCAATACCTGGGCACTCATTTTCATGGTTGGCAGCGTCAGCCTCAGCACCGGACGGTCCAAGAGGACATTGAAACGGCGATCGCCTCTGTGCTGAATCGCCCGGTAACGCTACATGGAGCAGGTCGGACAGACTCCGGTGTTCACGCTGCCGCTCAAGTCGCTCATTTTGACGCAGCTAGTGTGATCCCGCCTCATCGTTGGCGAGATATTCTTAACACGCGGCTACCAGGGGACGTTCTAATTCGAGCGTCGGCGTTGGTTGAACGCACCTGGCACGCTCGCTTTTCCGCCTCTTGGCGGCGCTATCGCTATACCCTTTATACCGATCCTTGCCCAAATCTGTTTGTGCGTCCGTTTAGCTGGCATTATTACAATGCTCCGTTAGACGAGTCGCTGATCCAGGCGGCATTACAGCCGCTGCTGGGGCGACATCACTTAGCGGCTTTCCACCGGGCTGGTTCTAGTCGGCCGCATTCTTGGGTCGAAGTCCAGGCGGCTGACTGTGTGCGTCGCGGCTCTCTGGTGCAGATTGAAATTCAGGCCAGCGGGTTCTTGTATGGCATGGTGCGGCTGCTAGTAGGGATGCTGGTCGATGTGGGCCGAGGGGCGCGATCGCCTGCTGACTTCACCCAGCTTTGGCAACAGCAGCGACGGGAAGAGGTGCGGTATGCGGCTCCCCCCCAAGGGCTGTGTCTGCTGCGGGTGGGCTACCCCGAGTTTCCATTTTCGCCAGAGATTTGGTTTGACTCCCAGCCCCAGTTTTGCTTGCCAATGCCTCTAGCAGCGTCAGCGCCCGCTCCGTGGGTCTCCTCCTAGCTCCGTTTCAGCCTCGCTCATACACCTTTTCTTAGCGTACTCATCCGGTTAAATCACATGAACAAGACCTATCTTCCACCCCAAGCCGAATTAGAGCATAAGTGGTATGTCGTAGATGCTGCTGACCAACGGTTAGGGCGATTGGCTACCGAAATCGCCATGGTTTTACGGGGCAAACGTAAGCCTACCTACACGCCCCACATGGATACGGGGGATTTCGTCATTGTGATCAATGCCGAGAAAATCGCCGTGACAGGTAAAAAGCGATCGCAGAAACTTTACCGTCGTCACTCCGGTCGTCCCGGCGGGATGAAGGTAGAAACGTTTGCTAAGTTGCAGGCTCGTGTTCCTGAACGGATTCTTGAGCAAGCGGTCAAAGGGATGCTGCCTAAAAACAGCCTGGGTCGCCAGCTTTTTACCAAGCTGAAGGTTTACACTGGTTCTGCCCATCCGCACCAAGCCCAGCAGCCCGAAGTTTTGACGATTAAGACAATTCCTGGAGAAAACTAATGCAAGCGACTGAGAAAACAGGCCGGGTGACGTACTGGGGCACAGGCCGTCGGAAAACGGCGATCGCCCGCGTCCGTTTAGTGCCAGGAACAGGGAAACTGGTGATCAACGGCAAGCCTGGAGACCTGTATCTCCAATTCAATCCGGGCTATTTAGCAGTGGCCAAGGCCCCGCTAGAAACCCTTGGTCTAGAGAACGAGTATGACGTGTTGGTCAATGCCCATGGCGGCGGTCTAACTGGACAAGCCGACTCGATTAAATTAGGAGTGGCGCGGGCGCTGTGTCAGCTAGACCCAGATAACCGCAAGCCGCTCAAGGTCGAAGGCTACTTGACGCGTGACCCACGTTCTGTAGAACGGAAAAAGTACGGCTTGCACAAAGCTCGTAAGGCTCCTCAGTACTCCAAGCGTTAATTTTGGTTCTGCGGTGCTAGCTCCGTCCAGATTCCAGAGTCCAGATGTCCCTAGAGTTGGCGATCGCTTAGCTACAATTTAAATCAGTAAGGCAAATTCTTTAACTGGCACTCCATCATGGCTAAACCCGATATTCACCCCAAGTGGTATCCAGACGCGAAAGTCTATTGCAACGGCGAAGTTGTGATGACTGTCGGCTCCACTAAGCCTGAACTGCACGTAGACGTGTGGTCTGGCAATCACCCGTTTTATACGGGCACTCAAAAGATCATCGATACCGAAGGCCGCGTTGAGCGTTTCTTGCGCAAATATGGCATGACTGATTCTCGCGTTGATCAGACAGACGCCCCGACTGAGAAAAAGTAGCGATAGTGGTGTTGGCGTTCTGCAACCTCCAATTCTCCAGTCAGTGATTGTAGCCCGTTATCCAGTCGCGGCCTGTCTGCTGGTTGGTTCCGGGCTAAACGCCCGACCCACTGTTCTACCTACTTTGACTCTGTCCTATGGCTGAAACATATCTATTAGAAAAGCTCAAATCAGTTGAGCAAACCTTCCATGAGCTGACGCGGCGACTGGCTGATCCAGACGTGGCTAGAGATCCACCTGAGTTTCAACGCATTGCCAAATCGCGTTCGTCGTTAGAGGAAACGGTTAATACCTACGAGACGTGGAAGAAGTCTCAAGATGACCTCGTGGATGCCCGTCAGATTTTGAAAGAGGCGGGGGGCGATGATGAGATGCGTGAAATGGCGTCGCTGGAGGTGCAGGAGCTAGAGAGCAAAATTGCTCAGCTAGAAGCCCATTTAAAACTGATGCTGCTGCCACGAGATCCTAACGATGATAAAAATATCATGTTAGAAATTCGGGCGGGCACGGGTGGCGATGAGGCCAGCATTTGGGCAGGCGATTTGATGCGGATGTACTCTCGTTATGCCGAAGAGCAGCGCTGGCGAGTAAAGCTGGTCAGCGAGTCTCTGGCCGATATGGGTGGTTTCAAGGAAATCATTCTGGAGATTCAGGGCGATCAGGTGTATAGCAAGCTCAAATTTGAGGCAGGCGTGCATCGGGTGCAGCGGGTGCCCGTGACAGAAGCGGGTGGCCGTGTTCACACCTCAACGGCTACGGTGGCGGTGATGCCAGAAGTAGACGCTGTGGAAGTGGAGATTGACCCCAAAGAGATTGAGCTAAAAACCGCTCGCTCGGGCGGTGCAGGTGGGCAAAACGTCAACAAGGTGGAAACAGCGGTTGACCTGATCCACAGACCTACAGGAATTCGAGTGTTTTGCACCGAAGAGCGATCGCAGCTCCAGAACCGCGAGCGCGCCATGCAAATTCTCCGGGCTAAACTATACGAGATCAAGCTGCGGGAACAACAAGCAGAAGTCACGTCCATGCGTCGGTCGCAAGTGGGCACGGGAGAGCGGTCTGAAAAGATCCGCACATACAATTACAAAGACAACCGGGTTACAGATCACCGTCTGGGTCAAAATTTTACCCTCTCGCCCGTGTTAGAGGGGGATATTGAAACTGTGATTCAGTCTTGTATCTCTCAAGATCAGCAAGAGCGGTTAGAAGAGTTGGCCGCTTCAACCACCTAAGGGGCTGAACACGTCAAGCCCTGGAAAGGTTAAAGTCTAAAGCATGGGTACTAGTCACGGCTGAGCTAGTCTTCGTACTTTGGACTTTTT
>CASBQX010000266.1 GCA_949127925.1 Synechococcales cyanobacterium PMM_0002 | reverse complement strand
ATCCATGGAGATAATTTTCATCACCAGATTTTTCTTGAAAATTATGCCGAAAAAACCCAGCAGGATTGTTAAAAATACAAACGCTTCTAACATCATGATTCACTTACTGTTCTACTTGAGGGAGGAGCTTCTGTAATGGCAAGAACAATCGGGATCCGCCAACGGGCGTCCCTAGTGGGCAGAGCAGAGGGCAGCATTAGTATTTCTTTACACGTAATTAACGTCTCAGTAATATTTTAGGGTCTATCTGAACCTGCTGCGTCCATCGTTTTCCCACTCCGTCGGGATTTTGAGGGCGATCGCCCCCAGTCTTCTCAAAACCTTCACACAAAACAAAGTAGATTCTACGTATTTTTACAGAAAAGTTCGTAGGCTAGAAGCGTTCGACCAGTAGTGAATCGAAGGTAGATAGCGTCAGCCGTCTGCCTTCATTATTTTTTAAACAGCAAAGGCTGGTTTTTCAGACACAGAACATCCCAAAAACCAACCTTAAAATCAACGTTGAGCTAGGCAAACCCGGTGGCGAGTTACACCGCCAGAATCCAAGAGCTACGGGTTTCAGCGCTCACAAACGAGGCCGGAATAGGCTTAATATCGACACCCAATGACTGGAAGGCTGCCCGAATTAGCGTCGCGCGGCTGGCTTCAGTCGAACCGATAGTTGCCCCTACCGTAATCAGCGATCGCACCTGAATCAAACCCGTCTGCCCAAACAGTGACATGGGTAGCCATAGGTAAAAATCCCACTGGGCAGGTGAGTCAGAGTTTTTAGCTCATCAACCTGCCCATCTATTAGATATACGGATGGCTAACCCGTTTGGATTGCTGTCCACCAAAAATATTTAGCCTATAGGGGTAGTTGGGAGGGAACGCCCACCGCGCGGGGAAACTGGCCAGGAGTAGGAGCCACTTTGCGCAGATAGAGGCAATGCCGCTGGCTTTGAGATAGCGGCGTCGTGAACTGCGCCACGTGCTCCAGTCTGCCCCCAAGCTGGGCGATCGCCCCCTCCAACGCCGTCTCTTCGTCCGCCGTCCACTGGCCGCGATAAAGAATGGCTAGCCCATTGGCACTGAGCAGTGGCAAGGCATATTCGGCACAAACTGTAGCGGGAGCCACCGCCCTCAATAGAGCCACATCGTAGGCTCCTCGGTGCTGACGCTGCTGCCCGATTTGCTCCACGCGCTCGACCCAGGTTTTGGCGTTAGAAAGCTTTAGAGCGACCAGCATACTGTCGATGAAAGCAATTTTTTTGCGGGTTGAATCTAACAGGGTCACCGTGGCATCTGGGAAGGCGATCGCCACTGGAATGCCGGGAAACCCCGCACCCGTCCCAATGTCGATGACGCTAAACGGACTCGGGAGCTGCCCTAAGGTCATAGGCGGATCTATCGCTGAAACTCTAGACTCAGTCTCAGATTCAGCCCCAGTCTCAGCCCCAGATTCAGCCCCAGTCTCAGCCTCTATCTGCCGATTCGCCGCTCCCAAGAATGGCATGAGTCCACTCAGCGAGTCCCACAAATGTTTCTCCCAAAACTCTGTTAGTTCCGTAATCCGAGTCAGGTTGAGGCGCTGGTTGCCGTCCAAAATCTGGGCATACAGATGCTGAAACTGCTGGTGTTGGGCAATATCGGGCTGCCAGCCGCAGGTAGATTGCCAGAGTTCGAGCAGCAGCGGCAGCTCTGCGGCCAGGGTTGTCGGTAGATCTACAGGTAGGCTTGCAGGTAGATCTACAGGTAGGCTTGCAGGTGGATTTTCAGGTAAATTCTCGGGTAGATCGGGCGGCAACTCTAACGGCACGTCTAACGGTAAATTCGGCACCCCATTACTTTGCATCATCCCCCTACACCTTGCTTCGGCACTCCGACAAAACTCGCCGGATTGACGGCTTTCAACACCCCCTGCTCCAACGTCCAGCACCGATCGGCGATCGCGGCCAGTTCACTAGCATCGTGAGAGACCACCAGCAAACACCAATCCTGCTTCAGCTTGGCCAACACGCTAGATAGCTGTCGCCGCATTGACCAATCTAATCCGGCGGTGGGTTCGTCTAACAGTAGCAGAAACGGCTGCCGAATCAGCTGCACCGACAAGGCCAATCGCCGCTGCTGACCACCGCTGAGAGCGCGAGGCGAGGTTTTAAGCGATAGATGCGCCAGCCCCACCTCTTGCAAGGCCAAGTCGATCCGCTCTGTGCCCAACTCGGGATGCCCCAGCCGTAGTTCATCTAGAATCGTATCGCCACAAAAATGCCGCTCGGGAAACTGAAACACCAAACCGCCCAATTCGCGCAGATGATCTGGCAGCAATTCCTGATCTCGCCAGCGGATACTCCCCGACGTTTTTTTGGCCAATCCTGCCAAAATTTCTAGCAGGGTGCTTTTACCTGATCCGCTAGGTCCCACAATTAAGCCCATTTGCTGCGGAGCCAATTCTAAATTGATCGATTTGAGAATGGCAGCAGGAGTAGCTGGAGGATGATACGTCAGGTTTTGGATGTGGAGCATGGGCAAGAAAAAGATAGTGGAGGAGGGAGAAGAGAGGAGGGAACATGAGAGCTGGGGCAAAAGTCAGAGCAGAATATGACTCAGCGGCTCAGGGGCTGGTCGGCCTACCTGCTATTCTGCCAAACTCTAGAACTCTCTGGGGGGCGATCGCGTCCCAGAGAGTGATCAGGACAGCCCCACACCTCCGCCTCAGAATCGTAAACTAGTTAAGTGATTCAGACGCTTCATGGAGACATTGCATGTCTGTCGCAACGGCTTGTTCTCAAAACTCTAGCGCGTTTCAAACCGCTAATGCAGCTCAACTGTCCTCTAACATTGTTTCAAAGGTACCTAGAATGCGGCGGATAATAACAGCGCTGGTCAGTGGGGTGGCGATCGCCTGCACCACATTTTCTCTGCCCGCCTTGGCAGATCCGTTCCGAACCACCAATCCTCGTGCCATTGATGCCAATACCGAGGCTGCTTTTCTGGCCTTGTTTGCCGATGGCGACTACCAGCGAGCCAACGCACTCTTGCGCGATGCTCAGACGACTGAACCATTAGCCTATGCAATGCGCGCCTCGCTGGCGTACCTAGACCAAGATTGGGATGCCTTGTCTGCCAACGCCACCCGCACCCGTGAAACAGCGGAACAACTGGTGCGCCGCGACCGCTTACGAGGCCATATTTATATTGCCGCCGGATATTTTTTAGAAGGGGCATACACAGTGGCCACCAGTAGCAGCACGGTAGCCGCTACGCCCACAGTCCTGAGCAACCTGCAAGCAGTGTTTGACAACCTAGACCAGGCCGCCAAAATTGCTCCAAACGACCCCGAACTCAACCTGATAAAAGGCTATATGGACTTGCTGCTGGCGGTTAACCTACCGTTTACCAGCCCTACCCAGGCGATTGAGCGGCTTGAAGCCCATGCGGCTCCTGAGTTCTTAGTCGATCGAGGTCTGGCGATTGGTTACCGCGATTTAGAGCTGCTAGATAATGCGATCGCCGCTGTCGATCGGGCGCTGGTCGCCACGCCCAACAACCCAGATCTGTTTTACTTAAAAGCCCAAATTTTGGTACGACAAGGAGAAGACCAGCAAAGCCTTGAGTATTTCCGGCAGGCGCTGACCCAAGCAAGCCAGTTACCCCAGAGTTTAGTCAACCAAATTGCTTGGGAAGAATGCCGCGCCAACAACCGCACTCTTGGGGTTCGCGATCAGCGCAGTCGGAAACCCTGTAATTCCTTGTTGGACGAGGTTAGGCGTGAGACTTAAATAAGTTTTGAGTTTTAAGTTAGACGGTCAACTCAAAACTCAAAACTCACCCATTCCACCCTTACCCATAAAAGACCTGCGCCCTATCGCAGCGGCGTCAGGGTCGGCAGATCCGCAGAAGGCGCGTCGCCTGAATCAATGCAGGTGCCCATGGCAGCGGCAGTCGAGAGCGTTGTCTCTTGCCTGATACCCACCACACAGCTAGAAAACCGCTCGGGTAAAAGGCTGCGGCGGCAATGATCAAGCACGTCCGACCGGGTGGCCGCATCATCACCCGTTTCAATCTCGTTGTAGCAAGTTGCGAGTTCTAGGGGACGGCGCACCCGCTGGCAGGCACTCAGCACGTCGGTGGCAGCCAACGTTTCGTTATTCTTGATGCTGTCTACGCAGCTCGATAGCTCAAGCGGATACAGTGAGCGCGCACAGGCCGAGGCTGCATCTGTTTCTGCAATTCCTGTTTCTAACAAACTACTGGCACAGGTTGCGTAGTCACGTTCGTTGACGCTGTTACGCGACCTAAAGTCGAAGGCGGCTGTAGCAGGAGCCGCAGTAATTAGCCCAACTGAGAATCCTGCTGCCACTAGTGACAGCATTGAGAACCGAGTCAGGTGCGATCGCAAGCTGAAGTTAGGCATGGCAAAAGGGAAGCAAAAGAACTAAACAGTTCAACCCACCAATCTTAGACCGAGTCCGGCTAAATTTACAGCCGCTTGGCACTGATTTTTTGGGCGATTTTTCTGTGGCGCCCTATAGTGTCAGAAGATACTGGCAAGAAGATACTGGCAATGAGAGAGATAGGCAGATGGGGCAGCAAGCCAACCCGCAACGCATAAAGCACATTGTGAACGCCTACCAACTAGCAGGAGAGGATGCACTCGTGTTTAACCGGGCTTTAGACGACTGGCTAGGGGTTTATGTAGCGCCTTTAATTGAGCTGGCGTTGGTTGAAACCTTGGTCGATGGTTGGCTAACCGTACCGATGCCGCGTGGCCTAAAATTTTTGCATCGGTTGCAAGAGCGGCTTTTGAGCTGGGAAAGCCAGCCGATTATCAGCACCCTAACGCCGGATCAATTTCACCAAATTACTGGCCTTGATCCAGCACCCATATTTGGCAATAATGGCGCGCCGTTGACTCGCATCAAGGTGCAGGGCTAACGTCACGCGCAGGGCTACGCGGCATCGGCTCTGCCCGCTACCGCGATCGCTACCACGCCAAATACGGCAATCTGCTGCTGCTGAAGGCACTGAGCCGCTGCTTGAATTGTGGCACCTGTGGTAAAAATGTCGTCGAGCAGCAGCACCGAACCACGCGGCGGACGGCGGCGCAATCCCTCACCGACTCGAAAGGCATCGGCCAGGTTTTCTAGGCGCGCCTCGCTAGACAGACTAAACTGCGCCTCGGTCGCCCGCACCCGCACCAATCCCTCTGGACACAGCGGCAATCGACTCACCTGACAAAATGCCTCCGCCAGCAGCGCCGCCTGGTTAAACCCCCGCTGCTTTTGTTTATCGACGTGGAGCGGGATCGGGACCACCGTTAGGGGTGGGCAGGCGATCGCGGCCCTACGCCAAGCCTTCCCCAGCCCATGTCCTAACGGGCGAGCCACGGTGCGCTGCTTGTCATATTTGAGGGCGGCGATCGCCTGTTTGAGTGCTCCTCCATAGAGTCCCCAGGGCAGCAGCGGCAGCGGCTCCTGCCAAAACCGCGACAGGCTCTCTACCTGACAACGCTGCACTCGCCGCCAGCAGTCTCGGCAAAATACCCCCTCCGCCGACCGATCACACAATGGACAAGTCGGCTTCAAAAACAAATTCAGCAGCGGTTTCAACGATGGCATAGCAAAACTGCGCAGAGTTATTGATCTAAAGGGTTCGAGATTCCGGTATTAGCGGCGACTGGTGGCTAACCAAGGCATGAGTTATCCTTAAGACATCGGGACGCCTAAGACATGCAGCTAGGTTCATGACTCGTTGTCCAAGCTTCGATGCCCATTGCTTGACGTCTATTGCTCGACAAGCCTATTGCTTGACAAAAGGCAACAGACAAAATAACGATTCATAAATCTATCGTTCCACATGGGTCGGATGGATCTAACATGAGTCATGTTATTTACGTGCCTCATCTCAATCTGCAATTGCAGCATTGTGGCTGAAACCTAAGGACTGTCCTGGTTTCACCACGGTTAGCCGTTGAAGACCGCATTGAGTGATTGTTCCCTTGAAGTTGACCCAAAACTTAACTAAACAAAACACCTGACAAAACTGACACACATGCCAATTGCTCTGACGAAGCAGAATCGCGACTTACCAACCATCAACGAGCGTATCCGTTTTCCCAAAATCCGAGTTATCGATACCGACGGCTCAATGCTAGGGCTAATGATTCCTCGTGATGCGCTCAAGATCGCTGAGGAAAAAGAACTGGATTTGGTGCTGCTCAGCGATAAAGCAGATCCTCCGGTCTGCCGAATCATGGACTACGGCAAGTACAAATTTGAACAAGAGAAAAAGACGCGAGAGGCTCGCAAGAAGCAGCACACGTCTGATGTCAAGGAAGTGAAGATGCGCTACAAAATTGAGCTGCACGACTATAACGTCTGCCTCAACCGAGCCGAGCGCTTCCTCAAAGCAGGCGACAAAGTAAAAGCTACAGTGATGTTTCGCGGGCGCGAGATTCAGCATAAAGACCGAGCCGAGGAGCTGCTGAAAAAGCTAGCGGCGGATCTGCAATCTGTTGCCGAATTGCAGCAAGATCCTAAGCAAGAGGGGCGGAACATGACGATGTTCCTATCTCCCAAAAAGGTCTAATTTCATCCCCTCAAAACTATTCAGGGGCAGCGAGCATTGCTCGCTGCCCCTGAATAGTTTTGGGCGGATCACCACTGAATCACCACTGAATCAAAACCCTGACTAACTGATCACCTCTGCCACAGACTTGGGAACTCTGAATGCATCACATCCTAGAAATGTAGCGCATCGGCTGATCCGAATTTTTCAGCGCATGGTTAGATAATGAAACACTATAGAACACCGTAGCCCCAACTACGAGGCAGGCAAACAAACTTGCATGGAACTGAAGGGTTGGACAGGGAGCAAAGGTAAGCAGGTAAAGGGGCGACGATTTTTGCAATGGCTGAATCTGCGTCCGGAAGAGAGTGAGCGCACCTTTTTAATGTTCGCGTTCTACACATTTACCTCAATGGGGGTGCTGTGGTTGGAAGTGAGCGTGGCGGCGCTGTTTTTGGGTGAATATGGAGCGGATACGCTGCCCTGGATCTACATTGTTAGTGCCGGGATTGGCACTGTTTTGGGGGTGGCGTACTCTCGACTACAGAAATTCTTACCCTTGCGCCGAGTGATTGTGCTAATTGCCGTGGTGATGGCGCTGCCGCTGCTATTGCTGCGGTTTGGGCTGTTTATCTTGCCGGGATATACCGTCTTTTTGATGCGGCTGTGGCTAGAGGCAATCTACGTTCTCAACGAGCTGAATACGTCGATTACGGCCAATCAGCTGTTCAATATTCGCGAAATTAAGCGCACTTACCCGCTGATTAGTAGCGGAGTCCTAGTCGCCGATGTGTTGAGTGGCTTTTCGCTGCCATTTTTGCGATCGCTGGTTGGGATTGACAACGTTGTGACCCTGGCGAGTGTGATGCTGCTGCTGGGGGCGGGGGTGCTGCTATACCTGAGCCAAGTCTATCAACAATTTTTCCCTGACTCGCCCCGACGACGTCTGCAAGAGCGCCAGCCCGACTTTACAACTCGTCGTTTGCGGGGTCCCCTGCAACGCTATGTCGTGCTGCTCGTTGCTTTTTTTGTCATGGCGCAAGTGCTGTGGCTGCTGTTAGATTTTCAATATCTGGCGCAGCTTGAGCAAACTATGAGTGCCGACAAAATTGCCGACTTTCTGGCTCTATTCAGCGCCGTGCTGGGCTTGTTTGAGCTAGGGGTACAGTGGTTTATTTCGAGTCGAGCGATCGAGCGGTTAGGGGTGTTTATTGTGACGATGACACCCCCAGCGCTGATTTTTTTGGTGAGTTTGCTGGCGCTCACAGGGCAGCTAAACCTGTTTTGGGGCGTGATTTTACTCAAGTTTGTCGATGAGCTGCTGCGTTATACCATTCTTGCCAGTACGGGGCCTGTGCTGTTTCAGCCAATTCCCGACAACGTCCGCAGCCGGATTCAGGCCATGGCACGGGGCATTGCCGAGCCGCTCTCGACCGGGGTGACGGGGGTAGGGATGCTAATTACTCTGTGGGCTTGCCAGCGGCTGTTTGGCAGCGCGGGGGCAGCCATATTGCAGCAAAGCCAAAGTCTGATTTTTATTTTTCAGATTATGGTGTTTGGCTTCCTCTGGTTCGTCACGGTGTGGCTGCTGCGATCGCGCTACCTAGAACTGCTGGTGATGAGTGCAGATCGAGGCGAATTGAGCCTATCGGAGGTAGATCTACGCAGCTTTAAGCGCGCTGTCGTAGAAGCGCTCGGGCGCGGCAGCGAAGCCGATAAAAAATCGTGCATTGAGCTGCTGTCACATATTGACCCCAAGGGCGTGGGTGAAGTCTTAGCCCCCTTGATAGGAGGCTTTACGCCCGCCTTACAGCGGCAAAGTTTAGATGTGATGGCCGAGCATCCCAACCCGCTTTATTTACCCCAGGTGCGATCGCTGCTATCGCACCCTTTACCGCCCGAAGTGCTGGCGCTGGCGCTGCGCTACATTTGGCTCACCGATCTTGAACCTGATATTCAGCAGTTGCACGACTACCTGCGCCCCGAGCTTGATCCCGAAGTGCGCGGCACTGCCGCTTCGTTGATGCTGCGGCGAGGCAACCCCCAACAAAAGGCAGAAGCTACCAACACCCTAAGACGGATGCTCACCCACAAACACGAGCGGGAGCGGGTGATGGGCTGCCGCGCCCTAGGGGAAGCGGTTTATATGCAGTCGCTCCGGATTCATATTACAAAGCTGCTAAGCGATCGCTCCCTCCGAGTCCGCTGTGCCCTGTTGGAAGCGATCGCCGCTACCCGACTAGAAGAATATTACCCATCTCTGCTCAAAGGGCTGTACTACAAATCGACCCGCGAAGCCGCAATCCAGTCTTTGGTGCGCCTAGGGGATGAAGCGATTCCGCTGCTAGTAACTTTGGGTGAAGACATCTATAAGCCTGAGCTGGTTCGCACCTGCGCCTGGAAAACCTTAGGCATGATTGGCACCCCAGAAGCGGTGAATGCACTGGTCAACCATCTCATTACGGCTTGGGGGGTAACTCGACGCACCATTCTGCGGATTTTGCTCAAACTGCCGAACGAGATCGGCATCGATGCCGCCGCCGATAGCTTAGGGCGTAGCGGCGTTGAAGCATTGATCAATCAAGAACTTTTGTTAATCGCCCAAACCTATGCGTGCGCCTTAGATTTACCACCCGAAACTGTCCCTGGCCCCGAAGCAGATCTGCTGCGTCGGGCGCTGCGCGATTTGCAAGACGATGCCAAACAGCGAATTTTTCTGCTGATGCGCTTACTTTACCCGTCCGGCACAATCCAGGCTGCCGCTTTTAACCTCCAGTCAAATTCTTGGGAGACGATGGCACGAGGTCTAGAAATTTTAGATAACACCCTCGATATTCAAAGCAAGTCAGCCTTACTCAGCGTTTTGGATCAGCGCTCTGACCTGGAGAAGCTAGAAAGCCTGGCTGAATTCACCATTTACACGGCCATGCTACCCAGTCAGCGGTTGCGGCATCTGCTCGAAATTCGCTACTTTTTATCCGATTGGGGCTTAGCCTGCTGCTTTCACCTGGCGCGGCAGTGTCGCTGGAGCCTCACCCCAGAACAAATTCTTGCCTGTTTGAAGCATCCTACAGGATTTGTCAGAGAGGCCGTGCTGTCTTATTTAAGTGTGGCGTCACCCCGCACGCTGCAAGACTTGTTGCCGCTGCTCAAAGATGATCCCGACCGCATCGTAACGGCTCAAGTCAAACATCTGCTCACCAGCTTAGGGCTACCCCCATTTGCCTCGCAAGAGTTGGGATCGGCTCATACCCAGAACGGTTCGTCTGGCTCTCCCACCCAGTTCACACCGATCTAAAACCCGGCATCCAGCAGCCTTAAGACCTCCTCTATGACCGATAAACTGAGCGGCTACCTGATCAAAGCTGCCCAAGATGCATCCAAAGCCCTATTATCTTCTCTATGCTAACTAGTGTCGATCGCCTGTTATTTGTTCGAGGAGTCCCCATCTTTCAAGAATTGCGGGATGATTTTTTAGTGCGGTTGGCATCCATTATGGATGAGCTATCGTTTCCCACGAAGCATACTATTTTTACCCAAGGGCAAGAGGGGCGATCGCTCTACATTATTGTTTCGGGGAATGTTCGAGTCCATTTAGGCGATCGCGAGCTAGCACGGCTGGATCAAGGTACCTGCTTTGGGGAAATGTCGGTGTTTGACGCCGAACCGCGTTCTGCCTCAGTCACCACCATCGACCCGTGTGAATGCCTGATGTTGACCCAACAGCAATTGTATGAGGCGATCGAAGAAACGCCAGGGATTGCGGTTAATGTCATCCGGCTGCTGTCTCGACGGATTCGCGAACAAAACTTAAAGATCAACAAACTCCAAGATGGCGGCGGTCGGCGGTTGCCTGCCATGGTTTACGAAAAGCTGGCAGGGCTGTGAACCTGCGGCCAAGCATCCATCAAACCAATCCGATAAAAAATCCCACAAAAAACCCGGCAGTGAGCCGGGAAAGTGTGAGGAGTGCGTTTGATTGGGCATTACTGGCTGGGCATTACTGTTTTGAGCGAGAAAACAGCCGAAAATACAGTGAAACCAGCAGCTCCTTAACGGGAAAGGCTACATAGGTAATGGGATTAATCGTGACCACAATGTTGCGCACATCGCGCTTGGCGAATGCCACGATCGCCCTGGCCACAAACCTAGGACTCATGACCCCAATCGGGTTGAGGTTGCTCTTGAAGGGTCCCAAAATTAGCTTACGAATAATGCAGGGCGCATCTAGACGGCGCAGCGTAATTAAATCACCCAGGGTGCGCTTTGAAAGTTCGTAAAGCGGGCTAAACGCAGGTCCCACCTCCGCTTCAGAGGTATTGATCCAAAGTTCTTTGAGGGCTTTATGCTCAGACCTTTGCACCGTGCTCAGAAACAGTTCGGCTAGGTGACAAGCAGAAAAGGTATTGACCGAAAACGATTGCTGAATGGCTGCTGGGGTGCGATCGCCATG
The DNA here is from genome assembly GCA_949127925.1 of Synechococcales cyanobacterium PMM_0002. Taxonomy (GTDB): domain Bacteria; phylum Cyanobacteriota; class Cyanobacteriia; order Elainellales; family Elainellaceae; genus CASBQJ01. The sequence continues at coordinate 2,823 of CASBQX010000266.1, read as the reverse complement.
CACATTAATCCCGTGGTTAATCACCAAAATATCCACCGATTGGAGGCGATCGCCCAACTCGTGCTCTGCCCCCAGTCGCCAGGTCACCACCTCAATTCCCTCAGCAAACTGAGCCGACTCAGACGTCGTAATCGCCATCACTTTTGCGCCCTGCTGCACCAATTGGGCCATCAAGGCTTGACCGAGAGAACCCGATGCCCCCGTGACCGCAACCACCTTGCCCTTGAGCGATAGAGCAGTGCCCAACAGCTTATCAACAATGGTGAAATGACCACAAAAATAAGCATTGCCCTGATCAAAATGGTGCCGCCAGTGATATGTCCGATTCACTGTCCATTGAGTCGGAATTTCAACCAAATCACCAGGCTTGTGAGTTATGTCTGTCTGGAGCAGCAGCCCTTGAGAGCGGGCATAGGCCGTCAGCAAAAACCCAGTTGAGTAAATGCAGCCAATCCCCATCGCTGGACTTTGCAAGACCCAAGCGGCCAAGGCTCCAATTCCCACCATCGCCAACGACTCAGGCACATCGTTGTGCAACTGTGCCTGCTGATACGCCGCCAGACTAGTGATGCTCAGATCACGGCGGTAGACTTTGTGATGCAGGTTGTGCGATCGCTGGAGAGGTTGCCAATAGTGGCCGCCAATGTGATAAACGTCTCTAACCAGTTCCGCAAATATAATCGAAGCTAATCCAACAATAACTGTGCTCAGAACTAGGCTAGCCGTCATTTTGTCACTATCAAAGTAAGTATCTTGTCACGATTCAAAACAAGGATCAAATTCACTCAGAGCCATAGATTTCTGTCCATCGGAACAGGCCGTCTCAGCTGATTGGTGAGACAAGCTGGAGAGGAAGAGACAAAGCCCGCACCTCTACAGCTCGTTCAGCATTTACCTATTTGTTTCTACGGCTCGATTTTTACCGAGCGAATCTTATCACCTTGGCGAATCGCGTTGACCACATCCATATCCTCAGTTTTACCAAACGTGGTGTGCATCCCGTCCAAATGGGGCTGAGGCGAATGGCAGATGAAAAACTGGCTGCCACCCGTGTCTTTCCCCGCATGCGCCATCGATAGAGTCCCGGCCAAATGCTTGTTAGAGTTGATTTCACACTTAATCATGTAGCCAGGACCAGCTGTGCCAGTACCCTGGGGACAACCGCCCTGAACCATGAAATTGGGGATAACGCGATGGAAGTTTAGCCCATCGTAGAAGCCTTTATTGGCCAAATCGGTAAAATTCTTGACGGTGTTGGGAGCATCTTGCTCGAACAATTCGAGATGGATAGTGCCCTTGTCGGTTTCCATGATCGCGCGAGTCATGTGATCTCCTAAATAGTCTTCAGTAGCGAATTTCAGCCAGTTTGAAAAATCTTGGATCGATTGGATCCAGATATTCTTTGCTGTGAAGCCTAGTTTATCAAGACTCCAACCGGGAGTGTTGCCTAATTTGGCCGCAGCTGATTTGTTGACGGCTTTTGTAAGTTGCGCGACACTATATATAAGAGTAGGGCTAGTCGGCTTCGTTAACTTTATTTAACTTTCGACTCGAATCAATGCGACAGATCACAATTGAAATTGTGGTACTTTCTCATAAGTCACGGTCAAGCCTACTCGAAATTAACCTAGATGCTGAAGCAACTCTGCTTTTTTATCCAGGTCGCCACTAGTCTATAGATTTTTTCAGTAGCGTGACAAGCTTATGGAAACGCTAGAGTTCATTATTTATCCAGATGGTCGGGTTCAGGAAAAGGTCACTGGCATCATTGGGGCATCCTGTGCTGAAGTGACAGCGGCGATTGAGGCTCAGCTAGGGCAGGTTCTAAATCAAGAGCCAACCTCCGAGTATTTCAAGGCGCAGTTGAATCAATCTACGTCTTTTCAGACGCAGACGTCGTCGAGCGAATGGTAGTTTCGTGTCCTGTTTGTAATTGGTCTGTATAAGCACCCCTATGTCACACTTTAGCCAAATCAAAACCAAGATCCGCGACCTGACCTCGCTAGAGGCCGCCCTGACTGATATGGACGTCAACTGGAAGCCTGGACCTCAAGCCGTTAGAGGCTACCGTGGTCAAACCCACGCTGCTGAAGTTGTGATCCCCCAAGACAATGGCTACGATGTTGGTTTTAGCTGGAATGGTCACGAGTATTCGCTAGTTGCAGATTTGCAATATTGGCAGCAACCCTTGTCTGTCGACGGATTTGTCAATCAGGTGACTCAGCGTTACGCCTACCACACCGTTGTTAAAGAGACGACTCGCCAAGGCTTTCAGGTGGCAGAAGAGCAGTGTCAGCAAGATGGCTCGATTCGTTTGGTCATGCAGCGTTGGAACGGCTAACTGGAATGGCTAAAGTGACGGGCAATCAATTTCAACCAATTGGCATTGGCTGAAATTGATTGCCCGCTGTGACGATGAATCTATCACAAGGGTCAGCCTCACGCTGACCTTTTGTGGATCTGGCTAGTTTAGCCGGGAGGGGTGGAATGAACGAGTTTGACTTGTCCTCGATGCATTTATCCGATGCGCCTGGTTTAGGGGATACGCCGACTGGATTAGAGCCAGAACTGGGTGGCGACTGGCGCGATGCCCCGGAGCGTACTGGGTTGGAACCGGAGCTAGGCGGCGTGGTGCGGCAGCAAGGTGTCTATGTCGATGAAGTAACCTGCATCGGCTGCAAGCACTGCGCCCACGTAGCGCGTGACACTTTCTATATTGAGGAATATCACGGGCGATCGCGTGTGATTCGGCAAGATGGCGATGCTGATGAGGTGATCCAAGAGGCGATCGATACCTGCCCAGTTGATTGCATTCATTGGATT
>CASBQX010000265.1 GCA_949127925.1 Synechococcales cyanobacterium PMM_0002 | reverse complement strand
GTGGGAGCAAAGGCAGAGGGCGGAGCAGTCTGAGTAGTCTGAGCGGTGGCTGGGACACTCGCAGCGGGTATCTCTGGATTCGGGGCGTCTGGATTCGGGGCGTCTGGATTCGGGGCATCAATTGTGGCAGCCCCTTCGCCAGCAGCTTGGGAGTTGATGCCGACTTGAGCCAAATCGATTAGTTCAATCGGAGTAGGAGCCTGCATTCCAGCTTGAGATTGACTGTCAACGGGTTGCAAAAGCGACGGCAGCGCTAACAGTAGCAGTAAATGCATACCAACCGACCCAGCCACTATGTTTCGCCATAGCCGAGGTGGATCTTGATGGCGCAACCTCCCTACTGGGGGCGGTTGGGCGAGTCCAGTCATGTTGGCTGGTTGCATGGTCGTTCAATCTCAATCAGTCCAATTTGGGCAATCAAATCTCGATTAACAAAGTTGTCTAGCCCCGTAGTCCATCATAGCTAGCCGCTAAAAGCCTGCCTATCTTAGAGCGGGCGATCGCCAAAACATTAACTTTTGTATAGAAAGATAACTATTGATTATATAGAGGCAAAGAACATTCAACGTTTGGCTTATTCGATTCCTGGTATATTTTGGGTTGAGCCACGAGCACGACAATCTTCAAAGCAGGGCAAACTCAATTGTCTAACGTGAGTAGCGATTAAGTCAGGTGCCCTGAGCAACAGATGTTGTCAATGGCCATCCGTTGCGCATCGTCGCAGCTAGAAGGGATCTCATCGGCACAGCAGATTCGTGCAAGAGCTTCCCGCAAGCATCCTTTGTAGGGTGCGGTGCAGGGAGGGTGTTGTATGCTCGCAATTACAGTGATTCACAGGAAGGGAAACGATGTCTTATTCGCAAACAAAAACCCAAGCAAAAGCTGGGTACAAGGCCGGGGTTCAAGATTACCGTCTGACGTATTACACGCCAGACTACACGCCCAAAGATACGGATATTCTGGCCGCGTTCCGGGTGACACCTCAACCCGGAGTCCCTCCTGAAGAAGCTGCTGCGGCTGTTGCTGCTGAATCTTCCACAGGTACTTGGACGACGGTGTGGACAGACTTGCTGACCGACCTCGATCGCTACAAAGGTCGCTGCTACGACATCGAACCTGTTCGTGGCGAAGAAAATCAGTTCATCGCCTACATCGCCTACCCTTTGGATTTGTTTGAAGAAGGCTCTGTCACCAACCTGTTGACCTCCTTGGTGGGTAACGTGTTTGGGTTCAAGGCTCTAAAAGCGCTGCGTCTAGAAGACCTGCGGATTCCAGTTGCCTACCTCAAGACATTCCAAGGGCCTCCTCACGGCATCCAGGTTGAGCGCGACAAAATCAACAAGTATGGCCGTCCGCTGTTGGGCTGTACGATCAAACCCAAACTGGGTTTGTCGGCCAAGAACTACGGTCGAGCTGTATATGAGTGTCTGCGGGGCGGTCTAGACTTCACCAAAGACGACGAAAACATCAACTCTCAGCCGTTCCAGCGCTGGCGCGATCGCTTCACCTTCGTGGCTGAAGCCATCCACAAAGCTCAAGCAGAAACTGGCGAAATCAAAGGTCACTACCTCAACGTCACCGCCGCCACCTGCGAAGAAATGCTGAAGCGGGCTGAGTACGCCAAAGAACTCAACATGCCCATCGTCATGCATGACTTCTTGACCGCTGGTTTCACCGCCAACACCACCCTGTCTCACTGGTGCCGCGACAACGGTATCTTGCTGCACATTCACCGCGCCATGCACGCTGTGATTGACCGTCAAAAGAACCACGGGATTCACTTCCGCGTGTTGGCCAAGTGCCTGCGGATGTCTGGTGGCGACCACATCCACACCGGCACGGTTGTGGGCAAACTGGAAGGCGACAAAGCCATCACCCTTGGCTTCATCGACCTGCTGCGTGAAAACTACGTCGAGCGCGATCCTTCTCGCGGTGTCTACTTCACCCAAGACTGGGCCTCCATGCCCGGTGTGATGGCCGTGGCCTCCGGTGGGATTCACGTATGGCACATGCCCGCCTTGGTCGAAATCTTCGGCGACGATTCTGTACTTCAGTTTGGTGGTGGTACGTTGGGTCACCCCTGGGGCAACGCTCCTGGTGCAACCGCTAACCGCGTTGCCCTCGAAGCCTGCGTCCAAGCCCGCAACGAAGGCCGTGACCTGATGCGTGAAGGTGGCGACATCATTCGCGAAGCTTGCCGCTGGTCTCCTGAGTTGGCAACCGCTTGCGAACTGTGGAAAGAAATCAAGTTCGAATTTGAAGCAGTCGATACCGTTTGATGAACGGTTGAGGGATAGAGGTTTCTGGATCTATCAACTAGCCGGATGAAGGATGAAACAGGTCTGCTGCGATTCCTTCATCCAGGAGCAGCATTAGGAGTAAAATCATTCATCCTAGTTCTGCGGTTAGTTGATTTCCACGGAGCTAATACGGTTCAGCTATTGGCTAAGCCCGTGCTTTGTGCACACATCCTTCCCCATTCATCTTCCCCCCAATGGATCTGAAGCAGATTGCGAAAGATACGACCAAAACGCTGATTAGCTACTTGACCTATCAGGCGATGCGAACGGTGATGGATCAGCTAAGTGAAACTGACCCGCCGCGATCGCTACGGCTGCACGAATTCTCTCGGCGAGAGCGAATTGAGAATAGTGAAGCGTACCTTGAAGTTCTGTTTACAGAAGATCGAGCGCTAGCCTTTCGCATTTTGACTGTTCGTGAACACATTGCCGAAGAGGTTGCCGAATACCTGCCAGAAATGCTTCGAACAGGTATTCAGCAAGCCAACACGCAGCAACGCTGTCAGCAATTGGAGCGAATGACGCAAACTGATCCAGATGCCTCTAGGGCACACCCAGAACCAGAAACCCCATCTCCAGATCCGACCGATTCAACGCTGACGAACCAATCGGACGGTTCCGCAGAATAGCCAAGCATACTCATTGAGGACATATTGAGGACATCATGAAGACCCTACCAAAAGAGATTCACTACGAGACTTTTTCCTACTTGCCGCCGCTGACGGATGCGCAAGTAGCACGGCAGATCCAGTACACCATCGATAACGGCTTCTTCCCCTGCATTGAGTTCAACGAAGATTCCGCAGCAGAAACCTGCTATTGGACGATGTGGAAACTGCCTATGTTTAGCTGCTCTTCTCCTCAAGAAGTGCTGAGCGAAGTGCAACAGTGCCGCTCTGAGTTTTCTAACTGCTACATCCGGGTAGTGGCATTTGACAACATCAAGCAGTGCCAGGTGATGAGCTTCATCGTGCACAAGCCCAACCAAAACAACAGCACCAGCGGCGGCTACCGCTACTAAGGCATGAGTGAGTTTTAAGTTCCAAGTTTTGAGTTTTGGGCTGATTGCTGACTGCAAAACTCCAAACTCAAACTTTAGAACTTACTTTAAATTCTGATTCCTAAGTCATCGTAGGGGCAGGTTTAACAGATATCCCATCGGCTTTGGCTGACAGATTCTGCTCAAACCTGCCCCTACGATTTGTCTTTATCAGCATTCACCATGAAGGATATCCGGATTTGTTTTGTCGGCGATTCATTTGTCAATGGCACGGGCGATTCGATGCTGCTGGGCTGGACGGGTCGCGTCTGTCAGTTTGTGGGGCAGCACTTTGTCGGGCAGCAAGGGATTTCCCTGACCTACTACAACTTGGGTATTCGCCGGGAGACGAGTGCAGATATTGGGTTACGCTGGCAGTTTGAAGTGCTGGCACGGCTGCCGGACGCGTGCGATGGTCGAGTCGTGTTCTCGTTTGGGGCGAACGATACGACCTGGGAGCAAGGCCGGGTGCGAGTCCCCACACCCGATTCTCTGCGCTATGCGGGCATGATGTTATTGGTGGCAAAACGGCGCTATTCGGTGTTGATGGTGAGTCCACCGCCGCTGGCCAATGCCGAGCAAAATCAGCGGATTGCTGAGCTGGTGCAAGCCCAACAGCAGATGTGTAAAGGGTTTGAGATTCCGTATCTAGATGTATTTACGCCCCTGCACAAATCGCCAATCTGGATGCGAGAGGTGCGATCGCGCGATGGCGCACACCCCGACGCCGCTGGCTACTGCGAACTCGCCCAACTGGTATTGAACTGGCCGAGTTGGAATACCTGGTTTGCCGATCGCTTCAGCCCATAACTCCAATCCCTTACCTTCTACCCCATGGCTTTCTACATTCCCCCCCCGTTCCTCGATCGCCTTGCCGTCCACATCACCAAAAACTTTTTGGATTTGCCCAACGTCAAAGTGCCGTTAATTTTGGGGCTGCACGGGCGTAAGGGTGAAGGTAAAACCTTTATGTGTGAACTGGTGTTTAAGCGGATGGGCTTGGGTGCCGTATTTATGTCGGCGGGTGAATTGGAAAGCCCTGATGCGGGCGATCCGGCGCGGCTGATTCGGCTGCGCTACCGGGAGGCGGGGGAGTGGAGCCGGGTGCATGGCCGCATGGCGGTGCTGATGATCAATGATGTGGACGCTGGAATTGGGCGGGTTGATTCGAGTACGCAGTACACCGTCAACACCCAGTTGGTCAACGCCACGCTAATGAATATTGCGGACAACCCGACCAATGTGCAGCTACCGGGCAGCTATGACGCCGAACCCACGCAGCGGATTCCGATCATTGTCACGGGCAATGACTTTGCCACTCTGTATGCGCCGCTGATTCGCGATGGCCGGATGGAGAAGTTTTTTTGGGATCCGACGCGAGCCGATCGCCTCGGAATTGTGACCGGAATTTTTGAGGCAGATGGGGTGCCTGCTGTGGAGGTGGAAAAGCTGGTCGATACCTTCCCTGACCAGGCAACCGACTTTTTTGGCGCGGTGCGATCGCGGCTCTATGACGAGCAAATCCGTAAAATGATTTACGACATTGGGATTGATAAAGTCTCGCAAAAAGTGGTGCATAGCGACGGGAAACCGCAGGAATTCCAGCCGCCCGACGTCAGGTTGGCGCATTTAATTGAAATCGGTAATGCCTTGGTGCGCGAGCAGGAACGGATTCGTGAACTGCGCCTAGTGGCCGAATACAACGAAGTGCTGCAAACACCGCGATCGCGTTCTAGCTCAACTTCGGCGGCAAAGGCACCGCTGAAACCGTCCGCTGCCAACCCGTCAGGCGAATACTTTGCCTCTTACGGCAGCTCTAACGATGTGCCTAACGCGATCAAACCCGCTAATGGTCAAACCACCATGTCCTCTAAGGTAAGTGGGGCGATCGCCACCGATATCACCAGCCTGCTCAGTCAGGGGCTGCGCCTAGCGGTAGAGTATGTGGACGAGCGGCGGTTTCGGGTCGGCTCCTGGCAGTGCTTTGGCATGTATCAAGGCCATGCCGCAGAGGCGATCGCCGCGCTTGACACCTGCCTAAACGAACATGCTCATGACTATGTGCGAATTGTTGGGATTGATAGCGATCGCCGTCGGGTGGCAGAGGTGATGGTGCAACGCGGCGGCAAGGGCTAGCAGTATCCCATCCTGTAGGGGCATGGCACTGCCATGCCCTGACCCAAAACTCAAAACTCGCTCTAGGCGATCGCCGCCGGATCTTTACTGATGGCCAACCGCAGCATCGACAGCCCTAAAATCAGCAAAAACATGACTAACCCAATTGTGCAGGCGTAGCTCATTTCCAGGTCTTGAAAGGCGCGCTCGTAAACGTAGTACACAATCGTTTTCGAGCTATTGCGCGGGCCTCCTTGGGTCATAATAAACACCTCTTCAAATACCTTGGTGGCCGAAATCGCCGAGATTACTGCCACCAAAAATAAATAAGGCTTCATGAGCGGCACCGTAATGTCCCAGTGTTTGCGCCACCCGACGGAACCGTCGATCGCCGCCGCTTCATACAAATCGGCTGGAATTGACTGCAACCCGGCTAAGTAAATCACCATGTAATAGCCCAACCCTTTCCAAACGGTTACCACCATGACGCTAAATAGGGACAGTGTGGGGCTAGTCAGCCACGGAACGCCTTCGCTAGATAGGTGCAACCATTGCAGCAGCTGGTTGAGCAACCCCGTTTCGGCATAGAGCCAGCGCCAAGCGATCCCCGCCACCACCATCGAAATCACCACGGGTGTGTAGTACGCCACCCGAAACCAGCGAACTCCAGGCAGCGCCCGATTCACCAAGATGGCCAGCCCCAGCGGCAATATCACCAGCACAGGCACGACCCCGACTAGGTAGACCAATGTATTGCGCAGGGTTTGCCAAAAAATTGGATCGACCCAGAGGCGCTGAAAATTCTCTAGCCCTACCCATTCTGGCGGTTGGGTGATGTCGTATTCGTAGCGCGTAAAGCTGAGATAAAACGCATTCAGCGCTGGGTAAAAGATCGTCAGCGCTAACACCAGTACGGCAGGAGCCAAAAACAGGTAGGGTGTAGCGTGCCGTAGCCAGTCTGGCGACGGACGCGGGCGGGCAGGTACGGATGGAGAACTGGCCATGGGCTGAGGGTTGAGCGCTAGCGCGGAGGAACGGTGTGCAGATCTAACTGGACTGTATCAGGTTTCATCCACCATCGCTATGGCATACTCAGTACACGAATACTATACCTAACCTTTATATTCTCGTCTAAGCCAATGCCGTAGCTCCCCATACCCGCATCGGTTTGGTTCAGGCTACTCGTGCCAATTGTCTACTACTCGGATGTCTACTGCTCAAGTCGTTGAACAACTCTTGTCGTTGGATTGACCGTCAGCTCCTTAGAACAGAGCAAGCATCCTTTTGAGTTTTCTGTATCACTACGGAGAAATTTCTAAAAATACACATTAACTACTGAATTCGTAGGTAGATTTTGCAGTGCGGCATTGGAGATGTTAGAGTCATCTCAGGATTGATGAAGATCGCAACCACTGAGAGGATGTTTTGTGTAGATCCTAAGAATTTCGTTAAAGAATTAATTTAAAACTTGTTTTTGCCGATTGATTTTCCCCGTATATTCCCGCTACTAAACAGATTTTTTAAGATTGTGTCTGCCACCCTTTCAGTAGTTACCCCTAGTTTCTCCGCCAAATTCCAAGTCTCCTGTAGTGTAAAGAACCGAATCTTTTAAGATTAAGTCTCTACACTGCTAACAAGGATGACGTCTACCAAACCATATTTAGTACTGCAAAGATGAATTCCCAGTACAATTTGCCTG
>CASBQX010000264.1 GCA_949127925.1 Synechococcales cyanobacterium PMM_0002 | reverse complement strand
TTCTGCATCCTGCGCGTTCATCAAAATGCAGTTGCGGTGGGGCATGCCGCGATACTGGTCGCCGATTTTGTACACGACTGTGTTGTGCTGCGAATAGCTGCGGCCTGTCATTAGCGCTAGCACAATTCCTGGCACCGAGTCGGGAACACCAAACTCCTGGCGGCTAGGGAGGCTAAGGGTAGGCAGGGGGGTGAGCTGCATGGAGGCTTTGCCGGATGGGGTTTTGAACGTGGGCTGAGTAAAAATCCGACCAGAAATTGTGAACTCTTCCTGAGTGTCGTCGATCGCCGCAATTTTTTCGTAGCCTGGAATCGTTTGGGCAATCAGTTGCCGCACGTACTTGGTATCTTGCAGCTTGCGCCAGTTGACCGGGGTGTTGCCATGCAGTCGATAGGCCAATTCTGTCAGAAACGTGACTTCGGGGATCAGATCGGCATCGGTTAAGTGCGTGGTGCCTTCATCATTCAGGCGCACAAAATTGTTGCCCGATTCCACCGTGGTTTTGTGCGGGTTCTCAAAGCGATTGAAGACTGGAATGATGATCGTGTTCTGCTTGGCCAGTCCGTGAAAATGACCCAGATTGGGCTTGGTCGCCAGATAAATTACCGTGTCAATATTGCCGATCGCCCGTTTGGCCTGGGTGGAGTCGGGGTTTGCGCCATAGAGGTTGCCGCCCAAACACAGCAGCGTGTCTACCTTGTGTTCATCTGCCGCTTCAATTAAATTGCGAGTGTGGTAGCCCGGATTTAGCTGGAGCGATCGCCCCAATAGTTTCTCTAGCGCTGCCCGAATTTCGTCCTTCAGCTTTACCGTTACGCCCATCGAGCCAAACCCCTGCACATTGGAATGGCCTCGCAGCGGCATCACCCCCGCCCCCGATTTCCCGGCATTGCCCGTCAGCAGCGCCGTGTTGGCGATCGCATAAATTGTATCGACGCTATTGGAGTGTTGCGTGATCCCCATCGCCCAGGCAAATACCACCCCTGACGACGCACCAATCATCAGCGCAGCAGTTTCAATTTCGACCTGCGACACGCCGCAGGTCTGGGTAATGGTGTCCCAATCCAGCAATCGCGCCTGTTCAATCACAGCCTGCCAGCCGTCGGTATGGGCTTGCAAAAACGGTTGGTCGATCGCCCCCCGTTCAATTAATGCTTTTTGGATGCCGACAAACAGCGCCACATCACTACCGGGAATCGGTTGCAGATACAGCGAGGCAATCTCTGAACCCGGCACCAGTGACGTCAGCGGGAACGCAGGTGAGCCAAATTTAATCAACCCAGTTTCCATGATTGGATTGATCACAATCACCTTGCCGCCGCGATCGCGCAGTTTAATCAGCTCGTTCATAAAGCGAGGATTGTTGTAGGCCGGGTTTGACCCCGCCAGCACTGCACAACTGGCCTTTTCCAATTCCTCCAGGCTGACAATTGAGGTACTGGTGCCAAAGGTTTGCTTCAGTGCCGTGGTAGACGGCGCATGGCACAGGTCAGAACAATCGGCCAGATTATTAGAACCCAGCGATCGCATCATCAACTGCAACAGATAAGCCGCCTCATTTGACGATCGCCCCGAGCTATAAGACGCCACCCGTTCGGGCGATCGCCGAAATGCCGCCTCCGCAATTTGGTAAATTTCGTCCCAGCTAATCCGCTCATAGTGCGATGCTCCCGGCCGCAAAATCACTGGAAAACTCAACCGTCCTAGGCGATCGGCTTGATAAGAACTCAGCGTTTGCAGTTCAAAAATGCTGTGCTGGTCAAAAAAGTGCGTCGCTATACCAGGCTTAATTTCTGCCGAAATCGCCTCCACACTCTTCATGCAGCGCTGGAGCTTTTCACCTATCTCATTGGTGAACCCACCCTTTTGCCCCCCTGTTCCCCAGGCGCAAGACAAACAGGCGCTTTTATGCAGCAGCGTTTGCCACAGTTTGGGACCTTCGGGCGATAGGGTATGCTCAGCCCAATATTGAATAATTGGCAGACCACCGCCAATCTCTGGAGTGTCGTCATTTTTTTCGTGAAACGGTGGCAGCGCGGAGGGGTTAGGGGTGTCCATAGAGCATTCAGTAGGAAGAGGATCAAACTCAGAACAGGTCGCAAAGCAGGGAAAGGATCTACAGGCAGATCAAAACTACGGTAGAGAGCGGCTTGTATGGAGGGTAACGCAATCAGCTGCATCAGAAAATGGGTCAATAGACAGATTTTATCTAGGCGTGAATTCGATGGGGATGATTCAGATATCTGCCATAGTCCACCAATCAGCGCTAGGATCGGAGCACAGAGCACTAACAAGGTAAGCAAAGATGGCGACGCCGCACAACCCTTCACTACACGAAGAACCCCAGAGCCAGAAGGCGATCATCATTGCCCCTAGAGCAGATGAATCGCTGTTTGGTTGGTTAGAAGGGACAGGTCGATTTGTGGCTCGCGACTTGGCCGATGATAAACTTGGCAGTCGGGCAGACGATGAACTAGAAGCAATTCTAGACACCTCTTCCAGTTACGCCTCCGATGTTGTGGAGGAGGAGGAAGACGATGACGATGACGAAGATTAATCTGGGAACGGCATCTGAACGTTTTTGATTAACGCCTGCGTGAGGTTTTGCGCTTGCGGTTTTTAGGGGCTGGGGGCTTCAATGCCTTCCAGCCCTTAGTTTTGACGCGTTTATGGGTAGAAACAAACCAGTCGGCTACATAATGACTCAGTGCTCCCCCTTCTAAGCCGCCACAAAATGCGAGCCACTCGGTCTGATGTTGATGCAGCGATCGCCCCATGGCGCTGCCAATGTCGCCCCAGGTCAGACCCAGCTGAAACAGTTGATTAATCAGCGCCAAACTAAAAAGTACAACAATTCCTAGCCACGCGAACAGATAAACAATTCGCAGCACCGTTCCAGTAATCGGCGCATGGGACAACGGCGATCGATGTTTCATGCTGCCCCGATACGGTAGCCAAATCCAGCGAAACCAGCCCCAGCGCTTGAATTGCACAGAATGAATATCTAAATCAGGGCCAAACATTAGCCCACCCAGCAAAAACCCGGCGCACCCAATCAAGGTGAGGCTGCTACTGCGGGTCAGCAGCAGCAATATCCCTGCCATTATGGGCAGCGTCCATAGCGTGATGCGATCGTGTGTTCGACCAGATGGCATAGCAATGCATGAGATCACTGGTACTGTTGCATCGTAGCAGGATGCCGATTCGTTGCGACTATCTGGTTGGGCTAAGGACTATGGATTTAATCGGATCGGGAATTTGATTGCTGGTAGGGGCGAACGGCCGTTCGCCCTTACAGAAGAATGGCGGAGGGCGAACGGCCGTTCGCCCCTACAGAAGAATGGCGGAGTTATTTAATTCTCATTCCTAAGCAGAAAAATCTGCACCCTTGGGCTTTTGTGAAATCCTAAAACTTTTGCTTGACTTAGAGTGCGCTCTAACTTTTAAGGTGCAAGAGGGAGGTATGGCCATGGCAGATGAACTCACCATTCAGCAAGTCGCTGTAGCCACGGGGCTGAGTGTCCACACGTTGCGCTAGTATAGCAGCCGCCATACAGATTAGGACGTAAACTAAGATATACCGCACGAGTAGCACCGATGGCAAGACCTTACAGTTACGACCTGCGCTGCAAAGTCATAGCAGCGATTGAACAAGA
>CASBQX010000263.1 GCA_949127925.1 Synechococcales cyanobacterium PMM_0002 | reverse complement strand
GTTGTCGATCCGGTAGGTGTCGTTGCCGTCACCGCCAATCAGGGTATCAGCTCCCAATCCGCCATCTAGCAGGTTGGCGATCGCGCTCCCCGTAATGATGTTGGCGATCGCGCTCCCTGTCCCCGAAACAGCGCTGCCCGTGAGGGTCAGGTTCTCAATCGCGGTATAGGCAGGTAAATCCAATGTGAAGTTGACGCTGGCTTCAATCGTGTCAATGCCGCTGGTGTCTGTGATGCTATCGGCAGTGTCGGTGAGGACGTAGGTGTCGTTACCGGCACCGCCCAGGAGCACATCGACTCCGATTCCCCCATCGAGGCGATCGTTACCATCTCCGGCATCCAAGGTGTCATCACCCGCCGCGCCAGCCAGCATGTTGCTACTAGCATTTCCTGTAATCGTATTGTTGAGGGTGTTGCCCGTGCCGTTGATCCCTCCCACTGTCAAAACTAGGTTTTCTAGATTGCTGCCTAGGGTGTAGTCTGCTGCGCTGGAACTCACTAGATCAATGCCTTCATTCAGGCTTTCAACGATGACATCGCTGGCATTGTCTATGACATAGGTATCGTTGCCTGCTCCCCCTTTGAGCGTATCGTTACCTAGTCCCCCGTTCAGTAGGTTGTTGCCTTCATTCCCAATGATGGTGTTGGCGGTGTTGTTGCCTATCCCATCAATATTTCCCGCTCCCGATACCAGAGTTAAATTCTCAACGTTAGAAGTTAGTGCAAATGTAGTATTCGTAAAGACTGTATCAATGCCTTCATTTGCGTTTTCAACAATGGTGTCTCCCACTCCCACTATGTACGTGTCGTCGCCCGTACCACCAGCCATAACGTCATTGCCAATTTCTCCATCCAGCACATCATTTCCAGCACCACCATATAGCGTGTCGTTACCCAATCCACCCTTGAGCGTATCGTTGCCATCCCCTGCATTCAGAATATTATTGCCACTGTTGCCTATAATACTGTTATTAAGCTCATTGCCAGTACCGTTAATATTGGCAATGCCAGTCAATACCAATGTTTCAACGTTTGCGCCAATGGTGAAGGTGCCGCTGGTGGCTGTAGTGATGACTGTAACCGTGTCTATGCCCTCGCCAAGGGCTTCAACTGCCGTGTCATTCACATTGTCAAATAGATAGCTGTCATCGCCGGTGCCGCCAATCAGGTTGTCGGCACCGGCTCCTCCATTTAGGGTGTCATTGCCTGCACCCCCGTTGAGCGTATTGTTGCCGCTATTGCCTGTAATGATATTGGCTAGGGCGTTGCCCGTGCCGTTAATGCTGGCTGTGCCAGTTAGGGTCAAGTTTTCAACGTTATTGCCGTTGAGAGCCAGATTGATCGAAGTGGACGCGATCGCCTCGTCTACTCCTGCATTGAGCTGCTCAATGATCAGATCAGAGCTGTTGTCAATTAGGTAGGTGTCATTACCGGCACCGCCGCTGAGGGTGTCTATCCCGCTACCCCCATCTAAAATGTTATTGCCACTATTCCCCGTGATGCTGTTGTTTAGAGCGTTACCAGATCCATTTAAGTCTGCTGTGCCCCCTAACGTTAAATTCTCCAGATTGGCACCTAGCGTATAGTTGGCGTTAGATACAACTGAGTCAATATCGCTAATGCCATCTTCTACAATCACATCTGCGACATCGTCAAGCACATAGGTATCATTGCCCGTGCCGCCCACCAGCGTATCCACACCGGTGCCGCCTGCTAAGATGTCATTCCCTGCACCGCCCACGATGACATCGTTACCTGCTCCCCCAGACAGCGTATTATTGCCATCGTTACCCACAATTGTGTTGTCGAGAGCGTTCCCGATGCCGCCGCTGTTGTCAGTCCCGATCAGGGTGAGATTTTCTACATTGGCAGCCAGTGTATAGCTAATTAATGTGGAGAAAACGGTGTCCGTACCATCGTTAAAATTCTCTACAACGACATCGCCTAAGTTGTCTACAACGAACGTGTCGTTGCCGCCGCCGCCGTTCATCGTATCTCGACCAATGCCGCCGTCAATGTAGTCATTGCCAGCGCCGGCGTCTAATTCATTGTTGCCGCTATTGCCCGTAATGCTGTTGCTGCTACTGTTTCCTGTACCCTTGAGGTTGGCACCCCCGAGCAGCACTAAATTTTCTAAGTTGCCGCTCAAGGTGTAGGAAGCACTGGCGGTAACGGTGTCAATACCCCCATTAACGGCTTCAAGGATGCTGTCTGAGGCTGCGTCTACGACATAGGTATCGTTGCCAGCACCACCCGTCATGGTGTCATTGCCCGCGCCGCCATCCATGACATCGTTGCCGTCTCCGCCGTTGAGACTATCGTTACCCCCATTGCCAATGAGGATGTCGTCGCCCGCGCCGCCGCTGAGAGCGTTGTTCCCGTCATTGCCAATGAGGGTGTTGTTGCTGTCGTTACCCGTGCCGTTGATTGCACCCGTACCACCCAAAATGAGAACTTCGAGCTGATTCCCCAAGGTGTAAGACACCGTAGTGGTTACAGTGTCGAGACCTTCATTGGCATTTTCAACAACCACATCACCGCTGCTGTCTACGGTGTAGACATCGTCGCCAGACCCTCCGGCCATCGTGTCGTCGCCAGTGCCCCCATTCAAGCTGTCGTTCCCAGCACCCCCCTGGAGGAAATCTGCTCCATCATCACCCTGAAGCGTGTCGTTGCCATCTAGCCCGCTGAGGCTGTCGTTGCCGCCTCCGCCAGTCAGGGTGTTGTTCCCTATGTTGCCTATTAACAGGTTGTCAAGCGCATTTCCAGTTGCATTGATGGCGTTGCTCCCTGTCAGCGTCAAGTTTTCTAGGTTATTGCCCAGCGTAAAACTGACAGATGCCTGCACGGTATCGATACCCTGCTCACCCAGTTCAGTCACTACATCCCTAGCGTTATCGACTACGTATGTATCGTTACCTTGACCGCCAATCATGGTATCTCTGCCGCTGCCCCCATTCAGAAAGTCTGCGCCCTCACCGCCGTTTAGCAGATCTACTCCCCCTAGACCCAGCAATATATCGTTGCCGCCTAATCCAACTAAGACGTCCTTCTTTTTGCTGCCTCTGAGCTTGTTTTTCTTGCGACTGCCTTTGATTAATGCCATGGTTGAATTAGCTCCTAGTTAAGAATTAAGTGTGGGCAACGCAAGCCTAATAAAAATTTTTCTAGAGTGATATTTTCTAATAGTTGATCAATGACTTGAGCGATGCTTTAAGGCAGTGCAAGATTAGGTGCCTAAACGCATAAAAATCTAGTCCCGCAGCTATTCGTGAGTCGAAATACTACAAGATTGCTGTTGTTGATTTAGCTTCTGTGCTCCTAACACCGGAGCCTTAAAGCTTGAGAGCTGTGTGAAAATTGTCGATACTTAAGTGTGTCTAGGCTACCTAGAAGTACGATTCATAGAATGGACAATTAGCATTTATTTGCCAATTTTTCTGGTAAAAATACTAACTTCAAGTTCGATTTTTTGGCCTAGAACTTGAAGGAAATCTGAAAAAATAGAGCAATATTTTATGCCTGAGATATGAGAGGACTGACTATAGAGTACCCAAGCGCTAGGCATGATCAACAGGCTCAAACAACTCTGACTAGGAATGTTCTACGGTTTTATCTCATAAGTCATTACTTCACGTATCTATCACCGGAAATATACTGATGAACGCGATCGCAATATAGGTAAATCTAGTGAGGCTTTGGTAGGAAAATGATGAAAACAGGCTAGCTTTTGGTTATTAACCGCATGTTCTGGGAGCAGATCAACCTCGTTGATCAGTTGGTCTAAACTGTTTTTCTACTTACCTGGTGAGGATCTTTAGACACACTCAGCTCCCTGTTAGGCTTAGGGTGGCTCAGTGGCGATTCACAATTACGTTAACCGAAGCATTACACTCCCTTAACGTTTTTCCTGTCTTAAGATTATCAATCCTTAAACCTGACCCGCTATGTTTACAAGGGATAAAGCCGTGTTCTCTTAACGCTTTGGAGCAGATTGTATGGTGGCACATGAAGTTAAGTTGAGTCGCTTCGTTAAGGCTATGGGGGCGATCGCTGCTGCTGTAACCACAGTCGGCGTATCGGTCACAGCCGTCATGTCTCAAACGCCGCGCGAAATCAAG
>CASBQX010000262.1 GCA_949127925.1 Synechococcales cyanobacterium PMM_0002 | reverse complement strand
GAACGCAAAATGGTGACTAGAGCGCTGAGAAAACCACTTGCCGCTGCTTTGCTGAAAAAATTCGACAATATCCATGAGGGCGGAACTACGAAACGACGCTTAAAAATAAGGAAAAAAGGAGAATGCCTATGCCATCTTTCATCTTATAGCGATCGCCCTCCGCAATTAGCATCTGCCTCTAGATCTGGGTGGCCTCTATCCTGCTGACCTGCTGAAACAGAGCAAGCTACAGTAGAGCCAAGATCTTACTAATGAACTAACGAAGATTGCCGACCGCCAATCTTTGGGGCAACATCTCCAAAAAATGGATCGGGTTTCCCTATTTCGTTTTCTCTGTTCAGTAATTACTGAACATTTAGAAAGTGCTATAACTATATATGTAAAGCAAACGTTACAAAATAGTATAGCAACCTTGACTTGGGCAACTCCCTTCGATCAGACACACCTCGAAATAACTCCTCCTGAAGAGCCGCATCTCGAACAGACGCCTCTCGAACAGGCACCGCTCGAAGCAACACACCTCAAAAAGGCACAGCTCGAACAGGCACACTTTATCGAAGAAGTAGGTCTGATGTTTGAGTTAGTGGGTCTGCCGCGTATGGCTGGGCGGGTTTTTGGCTGGCTATTAATTTCAGAGCCAGTGCAGCAATCGAGCAGCCACTTAGCAGAAATATTGCAGGCCAGTAAAGGCTCCATTAGCACCACCACTCGTTTGTTAATTCAAATTGGCTTAATCGAACGGGTGAGCTTACCGGGCGATCGCCGGGATTACTTTCAAATCAAACCCCACGCCTGGTCGCAGATGAGCGAACAGCACATCTCCCAAATTTCCGCCTTCCGCAAGTTAGCAGAGCGCGGGCTGGATCTGTTGAAAAACACCCCACCCCCACTGCAAAAGCGGCTCCAAGAAATGCGGGACATCCACGCCTTCCTAGAGCGAGAGCTACCCTTACTGCACCAGCGATGGGAAGCAGCAGAAATCGCCTTACAACAAGGCCAAAAAGCCCAGAACAGCAAGCTCTAATCCCTACTCCTTCATCCTTCTTCGTCTCCCTCCCATGGCCATGCAAACTCCTTTGATTGGTAAAGCCCAAAAGTCTAATCCCTGGTTTTTAGGATTAGTGGTAGCAGGATTGGTTGGCGCTGGCGCAGTGGCCACAGTGGCTGTTCGTAATCGCAACGCAGCGCCCGATATCAGCAGCTTGACAGTATCCGTAGAAACCCAATCACTGACCATACGCATTGCCGCCAATGGCAAAGTGCAGCCGATTCAAACGGTAAACCTAAGTCCCAAAAATTCCGGGATTTTGGCAGAGCTGTATGTGGAACAAGGCGATCGCGTCCAAAAGGGACAGCTGATTGCCCGGATGGAAAGCAACGATATGGCACCCAAGCTGATTCAATCCCAAGCGCGGGTTGAGCAAGCCCAAGCACGACTGGCCGAGTTAAAAGCGGGCGATCGCCCTGAAGAAACGGCTCAGCGTCAGGCAGATGTGGAGCAAGCCAATGCTCGTGTCCAGGATGCCCAAGCGCGATTAAATTTAGCAACCGAGCGGCTTCAGCGCAACCAGCGTCTACAAAATGCAGGGGCAATTTCCACCGACTCGCTGGACGAGATAATTCGGGAATCTGAAAGTGCCCGCGCCAACTTAGAACAAAATCGAGCTAGCTTTCGCTCCGCCCAAAAATCTTTTGAACTCTCTCGCAAGGGTAGTCGGATCGAAGAGATTGCCAATGCAGACGCCCAATTGAAAGAGGCTCTAGGGAATTTGGCAGCCGTGCAAGTGCAGCAGGACGACACCCTGATTCGGGCACCCTTTGGCGGCGTCGTCACCCAGAAATATGCCACCCAGGGAGCCTTCGTCACTCCGACCACGTCCGCGTCGGACGCCACCTCTGCGACTTCAACCGCAATCGTGGCGATCGCCAATGGCCTAGAAGTTCTAGCAGAAGTGCCCGAAGTAGATATTGGCTCACTCAAACTGGGTCAATCTGTCGAAGTTCGAGCTGATGCCCTCCCCGACCAAGTGTTCCAAGGCCGAGTCCGATTGGTTGCACCTGAAGCGGTGGTGAAGCAAAACGTCACCTCATTTCAGGTACGAATAGATTTAACCAGCGGCCAAGACAAGCTGCTGTCCGGAATGAACGTAGATTTGACCTTTTTAGGCGATCGCCTTAACAATACACTCGTAGTTCCCACCGTTGCCATCGTCACCAAAGATGGCCAAACAGGAGTCCTGATTCCTGATTCAACTAACAAACCCGAATTTCGTCCCATCACCATTGGCACCGCTGTGGGCGACCAGACCCAAATTTTAGACGGCCTTGCATCGGGCGATCGCGTCTTCATCGATCTGCCCGCCGCAGATGCCCAGAAATGGATGAATCCGAATGACGATCAGAGCAATACTAACAACTAGACCCTCACCTCTAAATCTGCAACATGGACATTCTTGAAAGCGTCAAAATGGCCGTCAAAACATTGACTGCCAATAAACTGCGAAGCACCCTGACGATGCTGGGGATTATCATTGGCAATGCTTCGGTGATCACAATGGTCGGTGTGGGTCAAGGGGCACAGCGATATGCCTCTAGCCAATTCGAATCACTAGGACCCAATGTCCTATTCGTCATCCCCGGCAGCAGCGAATCGCGCAACCGCACCTTAGACGCGCCGCGTACCCTAACGCTAGAAGACGCTAAGGCGATCGCGACTCAAGTTCCCACCGTTAGCGGCGTCGCCCCACAGCTGCAAACCCAGCAGGCGGTCGTCTACAGCAACCGCAGCACCAGTGCCTTAATTCTAGGCACAACACCCGACTTTAGCTCTGTACGAACCTTTGACGTGGCCAATGGGCGCTTTATCTCTGACCTAGATGTGCAGCGGGGCACACGCTCTGTAGCCCTGGGGCCAGATTTGGCCAAAAGTTTGTTTGGCGCATCCGATCCCCTAGGGCAAACAATTCGGATCAAAAATATTAGCTTTCAGGTGATTGGCATCATGGAAGCCAAAGGCGCATTCCTGGGCAATAACCAAGACGATGTCGCCTACATTCCCCTCAGCACCATGTCCGATCAAATTACGGGCAACACCTCACCCTACGGCACAGAAGTCACCTTCATCTCCATTGCCGCCCGCGATGAAAATTCTGTCGGAGCCGCCCAATTCCAAATCACCAACCTGCTGAGACTACGGCACAAAATTGTCACCGATGATGATTTCACCGTTCGAACTCAAAAAGATGCCTTAGAAGTAGTGGGAAATGTAGCTGGCGCACTAACAATCATGTTGGCAGCGATCGCAGGTATCTCCCTCTTTGTCGGCGGCATTGGCATCATGAACATTATGCTCGTCTCCGTCCGCGAACGCACCCAAGAAATCGGTCTCAGGAAGGCGATTGGAGCCTCTCAAGACGACATCCTGGTGCAATTCATCATCGAAGCCATCATTTTGGCAGCTCTCGGCGGTGCAGTGGGTACATTGATTGGCGTCGGAGGTGTAACGTTAGTTTCGATGGTCAGCCCCCTCAAAGCAAGCGTTTCTCCCGCCGCCGTGATGGTAGCAGTTGGAGTTTCCAGCGGCATTGGGCTATTTTTTGGCGTCGTCCCAGCGCGCCAAGCCGCCAAACTCGACCCCATCGTGGCTCTACGCAGCGCCTAATTCCTCTTCCCTAATTCCTCTTTTCTAATTCCTCTTCCTTCTTCCTCTTCTACATGAAAACCATCATCCGCTTTGATCATGTTTCCAAAGTTTACGGCTCTGAAAATACAGAAGTACGAGCGCTGTCGGATGTCAATTTAACAGTAGAAGCCGGAGAATATTGTGCGATCATGGGGCCTTCAGGATCGGGCAAATCCACTGCCATGAATGTCATTGGCTGCCTCGATCGCCCCACCAGTGGCAGCTACTACCTCGATGGCGTAGATGTAGCACAGCTCAACGATCAGGAACTGGCGCACATCCGCAACCGCAAAATCGGCTTTGTCTTTCAGCAGTTTCACCTCCTGCCGCAATTAAGCGCAATGGAAAACGTCATGTTGCCCATGGTCTACGCTGGCATCCCACTGCCCCAGCGACAACAGCGAGCCACCGAAGCCCTGACACGAGTTGGCCTAGCCAACCGGCTCAACAATCGACCCAATCAACTTTCGGGCGGTCAACAACAGCGGGTGGCGATCGCCCGTGCCATTGTCAATCAACCCGTGCTGCTGCTAGCCGATGAGCCAACCGGAGCACTTGATTCCCACACCACCCAAGAAGTCATGGCCATCTTTGCCGAACTCAACGCCAGCGGCATCACGGTAGTTATGGTCACCCACGAATCAGAAGTAGCACGCCTGACACGTCGCGTCGTCTGGTTCCGGGATGGTCAAGTGATCCATCCCAACCTTTCTCCAACAAATTTAGCTCAGGTCACCGTTGCCGCCGTATAAATTGCTCCATCTAAATTAGCTCCATCTAACCGAGCATGATCCAGATTGGCCTGACTTAGATTTGCCTGCCACAAATCTGCATGACGCAAATCTGCCCAGGTCAAGTTTGCCTCACTCAAGTCGGCTTCGCTTAAATAGGCTTCTTGTAAATTAGCTCCACTCAAGATGGCTTCCGTCAAGGTTGCGCCATTTAAATCCACCCCACAGAGATTTCCATCTCCTAAATTAGCTCGACTCAAATTAGCACCAACCAAATCTGCTAAGCATAGATTCGCCCCCGTCAAGTTTGCCTCACTTAAATCTGCATAACAAAGATTAATCCCCCGTAAGTCTGCACCCCTAAGAACGGCTCGTCTCAAGTCTGCGCCGGAGAAATCTGCACCCTTCAAATCAGCACGGCTTAAATCTGCGCCTCGAAGCGTCACGTTTTTAAAGATCGCACCCTTCAAATTTGCGCCTGCTAACTGGGCATCATCCATGCTGGCCTCACTCAAATCGGCTTGTTGAAGGGTCACCATTCGCAGGTTAGTTTCTCGCAAATTTGCACCGCGTAGATCTGCTCCCTCTAAATTTGCCTGCTGCAAATTAGAGCGGCTCAGATCAGCCCGATTTAAGTTGGCCATCTGTAAATTTGCATCTGAGAAAACTACCGCGCTCAGACGCGCTCGGCTCAAATTTGCTTCAGGCAGATCAGCAGCGGTTAGATCAAGCAACTCTCCAATCTCCGTCAGGTTGCTTTGCCGCCATTCATTCCAAGCACAGACCCCCTCCCGCAGCAACGCTAACAAATTGGTGTTTGCCATAGGTATTGACTCTGAATCGCTCTAGTTAATCTCTTTCGGGCTAACCAAGAAACGTCCGGAGGGTATGCAAGAGTTTTGCAGCACAGCAGCAAAGCAGCAAGCAATTTAAGTTCATAGAAATAAATATTTGAAGAGATAAATACAGCGTCGTAGCTTAACAAAAGGCTAAAGCCTTCTAGCGCCATCCCTAGTATGTCTGGAGCACAACTCAGATAGCATTCAGGCTCTATGGCTTTAGTAGAATCACTTACCGCTGCAACGATGTCCTCAGCTGTTTAGTTAAATGTCCGGATTGAGAAGCAATATCTGATGAGCCAAGATTCCTATATGTTTGCATCTACAAAAAAACTCATGAATCTTCTCCTCGCTCTCGTCGCTATTGTTACATCTATAGTTTCAGTTCCAAATCCATCTCATCCTGCTGACTATCAAGCTAAAAATCCCCCCTGTGACGCCTCGTATGTGGAGTGTCAATAGAGGTTCAATCACTGTAGAGGATGAATAACTATCGCCCACCACAGGCTGCGTGCATTAGTTCTTAGCCGAAAAATATTAAATCGATAGTAGTTTTACAGAATCCTGACTCAGCAGCCATCATAGTAAAGGTGATTGATTGCAGGATATACTGTGGACGGTTTTTTGAATCTGAATAAGCCAGCGGGATTTACATCTCATGATTGTGTAGCAAGAGTGCGGCGTTTATTGCGCATGAAGCGCGTAGGACACGGCGGGACACTAGATCCAGCAGCGACAGGCGTGCTGCCAATTGCCCTGGGTAGAGCAACCCGCTTGTTGCAATTTCTGCGTCAGGGCAAAACATACCGCGCCACGATTCAATTTGGTCTTCGAACAGCAACAGATGATTTAGATGGAGAGATTTTAACGAAGAGGCCAGTTCCTGAGTTAGAGTTATCAGCGATAGAATCCTTGTTACCAAAATTTCAGGGCAGCATTCTGCAAATACCTCCTCGCTACAGTGCCATTCAAGTGGGCGGAAAACGCATGTACGACTTAGCTAGAGCGGGAGAACTAGTAGATGTGCCCAGTAGAATCGTGGAAGTCACTGACCTTGAAATAGTAGGCTGGCGATCGCAAGACTTTCCAAAACTAGAGCTGGCAATCGCTTGTGGTGCAGGTACCTATATCCGCTCAATTGCCCGCGACTTAGGCGAATTACTAGGAACGGGTGGTACTTTAGCTGGCCTAATCCGCACAGAGAGCCACGGCTTTAGCCTCACCGATAGCCTCACCTTAGAGATGCTAGAAGCACAAGTCGAAGCTCAAAATTTTCAACCTTTAGACTCTGCACAGGCACTCTCACATCTCTCTACAGTCAACCTGACTCAGAGCGAAGCAAAACGCTGGAGCCAAGGGCAACGTTTAGCAAATATAGAAGAGAATACAAGCGAAGAGAATCTAAGTCCGCGATTAGATACTCCACTCAGAGTTTGCGACCATACAGCAACGTTCCTCGGCATAGGCCGCTGGAATCAAACAGAAGATGACCCAGTTTTAGCACCCTGGATAGTATTTGGAGAATAAAGACGTCTATAAAGAGGCGTTCATCTCCTTAATCCCACGTCGAAACAGAACACAAAGCATCTGGAATTGGCGTATGTTGAGGAAATTCTAATTGGGTTTCGCGCAAACCCAAATACCCAGATTCCGTAAATGAAAGCAACATACGTTGAAGGGCAATCCAAACATCGGCATCAAATTCCCAGTCTCGATCAAAGGGAGACCGAACAGCGATCGCCCGCAGTGCCCAAAAGTAATTATTTCTTACCAACGAACCACTCTTTTTATAAAGGGGCACATCTTCCTTGTGTAAAAACAATACCTCCTCCTCAATTCTGGCTCTCATGGAATGACCCTAAAGCTAAACAATACGCTTGTTCTATTCAAGCACAGAGAGTAAGGTACTGGCTGAGTATTCTAATTTACCCTACCGTTTAAATAGCCCTCTCCCTCTTAACGCATCTAGAAATACAAAAACTGCTGGGGAGTGAAGCACATTAGCTAGTACTGCCGCTCCAATTACCCGTTCTAGAGGGATGGGCAGCGATCGCACCTGAACACCCTCAGGAATTGGTAAAGCCGCCAGCCTTGGCAAAATAGCCGATCCTAATCCTTGTGCCACCATACTAACAATCGTGGAGTCTTCTTTAATTTCATAGGCTACTTTCAACTCTTGTCCCCAGGTCTCCCAGTGCTCTCTGACTATTGAAGTGCATTCAGCATAGTTATAAAGAATAAAAGAATAGCAAGATAGCTGAGCCCATGAAAGCGATAGGGGAATAGGGTGAATACCCTCGGGAATTAATACGACAAATTCGTCTCGTACAATTTCCCAAGTATCAAACTCAATTGCTCGTGGCAAAGGCATTAACCCAATATCTACTAAACCCTCCCTAAGCGCATGCTCTACCCCAGTCAGATCATCCTCAGTCAATGTCACCTCCACAAGAGGAAACCGCTGTCTAAACAGGGCAATCTTCGCAGGTAGCAAATGAGTAGCTGCACTCCGAAAGGAAGCAATCCGGATGCGCCCCCCTTGCAATCCTCGCGCTAAGTTGACTTCATGATCAATATTTTCGCGCGCTTGGATAATTTGGCGAGCATGAACCATGATTTGCTCCCCTAATTGAGTAAGATGAGCGCCAAAGCGTCCACGAGTCAGCAGAGAAACGCCCAGTTCTTCTTCCAAAGAGGCGATCGCTCGACTTACCGATGACTGTGAAATATCTAACTGCATTGCAGCAGCGGAAAAACTTCCGTGCTCTGCCACCGTCAGCAATATTCGTAGTTGATCAATATTCATTTTTTACATTTATCCGATCTTTGCATAGAAGCAAGTCGCATAAAGTTTTGTATATACAAGAGAGTGTAAGTTAACTTAAACCTGAGACCACGTCGCCCTTCAAAATTCGTAATCTGCTGTAGTCACTGAGCGCAGACCATAAAACTATGTTCGACTTGATACCTTACCAAAAATTTCGCGATACCCCCAGCGTTCGATTCTTCGATATTACAATACCCAACTCCAATGCTCGCGATCTTGTATTTCACGATGGGCCTGCCACCAGTCCAAATAACTCTGCCGAAGGATTCTGGCAATTCTACATGCATCCCCATCAAGAAGATAACTTGCTAGCACTGTCTGGGGGTCGTACCTTTTATTTAGTCAACTTCACTTGGGAGTATCCTTTTCACCTCGTGCGCCTCCAAGCAAATGGCGACATTTTGCGAATACCGACTGGAACGTTTCACCGTTCTGTATCAGATCCAGGTGGCTCTCTGGTGCTAAACCAGGCCGTTCGTAGTAACCAGACAACCATCGCTAGCGAATTTAGAGTCTACAACAGTGGTGACATTCCGCGCCTGTTAAATGCTACTAACAAAACAGCAGCACCACCGAAAATGCATGGATTTGAACAAGCCCGCTTAAAGGCAGCCTGAGCTGACTTGTAACTGGAGAAAAACAAAAAAGGTTCTACGAATTAACGTAGAACCTTTTTGTTTAGTATTAACCTGGCACCGAGCTATTTTTGCAGGAAGCTGCCCTCCAACTATCTTCGCCGCATCAGCGTTTCACAACTCAGTTCGGGATGGATGAGTGTGGGTCCACTGCGCCATAAGCACCAGG
>CASBQX010000261.1 GCA_949127925.1 Synechococcales cyanobacterium PMM_0002 | reverse complement strand
GAAGAGAGCTATACCAGCAAGGCAAGTTTTCTAGATTCTGATGAACTACCTACGTTCGGCGCAAAACCCGAAGGGTGGAAAGAATCTGGCAAGCGGGTTAAGCGTGGTTTGTATCGTTCAGCAGATGGTTTTCGCATCAATGCAGACTGCAACGGTGCTGCAAACATCCTTAGAAAAGTAGCGGCGAAATTGGGGTTCAATCTTGATGGAGTCAGTAGGGGCGCTTTGATTGCGCCTTTGAAAGTCCGTATTTGGGCTGTTCAAGAATCCCCGTCCCTTTAGGGCTGGGGAGTATCAACTTACCGCTAAACCCAGCTGTTTTTATTGGCGAGCGCTGCTAGAAAAATGACACCATAGGATTTTTACACCATAGGTTGAGGGGATTGAGATGAGCACGATCACAGCATTACCAATTCCGGGGCACTTTGATCCACAACTGGTGGGGACGGTGTGGCGGGTGCCCTATCAACAGCGGGCAGTGCAGGCGGCAGAGTGGGTGCAGCAGCAGCAGATTGCGCCCGCCGCCACCGATGCAAGGCGGGTATGCCTGCTGGCGATCGATGTGCAAAATACGTTTTGTTTGCCCGAGTTTGAGCTGTTTGTGGGGGGGCGATCGGGTCAGGGTGCGGTGGACGATAGTCGGCGGCTGTGTGAGTTTGTTTACCGCAATTTAGGTCAGATTACGGCGATCGCCCCCACCCTCGACACGCATACCGCCACGCAAATTTTCCATCCAGTGTTTTGGGTGAATGGCGCTGGGGAACACCCACCGGCCATGACCATGATTCAGCTAGAGGACGTGGAGCAAGGGGTGTGGCTGGCCAATCCGGCGATCGCCGCTCAGCTCACGGGTGATGTCGAAACGCTGCAAGCCTATGCCCTGCATTATGTGCGGCAGCTGCACCAGGCCAGAAAATTTCCGCTCACTATCTGGCCCTATCACTCAATGCTGGGCGGGATTGGCCACGCGCTAGTGTCGGCGTTTGAAGAGGCGTGCTTTTTCCACAGCATGGCGCGCCAAACTCAAACCCTATTTGAACTCAAGGGCAGCAATCCCTTAACCGAAAACTACTCAGTGCTGAAGCCGGAAGTGCTACAAGACCAGGATAAACGGGCGATCGCCACCAAAAACACCGCCTTGATTAACACCTTGCTGCACTTCGACGCCATTTTGGTGGCAGGTCAAGCCAAAAGCCACTGCGTCGCCTGGACGGTAGACGACCTGCTCAGCGAAATTCAGGCCACCGACCCGGCACTGGCGCAAAAGGTTTACCTGCTGGAAGATTGCAGCTCGCCCGTGGTGGTTCCTGGCGTGGTGGACTTTACCGACTTGGCAGATGCCACCTATCAGCGGTTTGCCGACGCGGGGATGCAGTTGGTGCGCTCTAGCGAACCCATGGCAAGCTGGCTGACGATCTGACACCTGCCACAATCCTGATGGGATGAGGATTTTGGAATATATCGGAGCATTAAGAATCGTTTTGAGCTGATGGCAGGAAACCGAGGATGGCGATCGCCACACGGTCTCTGCTAGTTGGATTTGGGCGATCGCCCCTGACCGCTTCTCCAATCAACCCCCAAAACTGCCTGTGCTCACAACTCCCCCATCTTTGAGACAATCAAAGCTGAAACCGGGCAACGCCGCTAGTCCTGGAAATGCCACAGCACCCCTAACCTTTCAGAGAGGCTCCGTTTATAAAATTGGCTTACTGGATGTATGCAGGCCCCGCACATATTGGCACCCTCCGCATTGCCAGTTCTTTTAAGAACGTTCACGCCATCATGCATGCCCCCATTGGCGACGATTATTTCAACGTGATGCGCTCGATGTTAGAACGGGAGCGCAACTTTACCCCCGTTACCACCAGCGTCGTCGATCGCAACGTATTGGCGCGCGGCTCCCAAGAAAAGGTGGTAGACAACATTACCCGCAAAGATCAAGAAGAGCACCCCGACATGATTGTGCTCACCCCCACCTGCACCTCCAGTATTTTGCAAGAAGACCTGCAAAACTTTGTCGATCGCGCTCAAATTGAAGCCAAAGGCGACGTCATCCTAGCCGACGTCAACCACTACCGCTTCAATGAACTGCAAGCCGCCGATCGCACCTTGCACCAAATGACCCAGTACTACATCGCCAAAGCCCGCAAAAAAGGCGATGTTCGCACCGACAAAACCGACAAACCCTCTGTCAATATCATCGGCATCTCCACTTTGGGCTTCCACGCCCATCACGACTGCACCGAACTCAAGCGGCTGATGGCCGACCTAGGAATCGAAATCAACGCTGTCATCCCCGAGGGCGCATCGGTTCACGAACTCAAGAGCCTACCCCGCGCCTGGTTCAATCTGCTGCCCTATCGGGAACTGGGTCTAGCCACTGCCGAATTCCTCAAAACAGAATTTGGCACCCCCTTTGTCGATATCACCCCGATGGGCGTGGTCGAAACGGCTCGCTGCATCCGCGCCATTGCGAACACCCTGAACGAGCAGGGCGCAGAGGTGAACTACGAAGCCTACATTCAAGAACAAACGCTGCATGTGTCGCAAGCGGCCTGGTTCTCGCGCTCAATTGACTGCCAAAACCTGACGGGCAAAAAGGCCATTGTGTTTGGCGACAACACCCACGCTGCCGCCATGACCAAAGTGCTGGCGCGGGAAATGGGCATCCATGTGGTGATGGCAGGCACCTACTGCAAATACGATGCGGACTGGTTCCGCGAGCAGGTGAGTGACTATTGCGATGAAGTGCTGATTAGCGAAGATAACAGAGCCATTGCCGATGCGATCGCCCGGATTGAACCGGGCGCGATTTTCGGCACCCAAATGGAGCGGCACGTCGGCAAACGGCTAGATATTCCCTGCGGCGTGATCGCGTCGCCCATCCATATCCAAAACTTCCCAATTGGCTACAAGCCTTTCCTGGGCTATGAAGGCACCAATCAGCTTACCGACCTAATCTACAACTCCTTCACCCTAGGGATGGAAGACCACTTGCTAGAAATCTTCGGCGGGCACGATACCAAAGAAGGCATCACCAAGGGCATGTCTGCCGACTCTGACCTGGGTTGGAGTAAAGATGGTCTGGCCGAACTCAACAAAATCCCTGGCTTTGTGCGCGGCAAGGTGAAACGTAATACCGAGAAGTTTGCCCGCGATCGCGGCTTTGAACAAATTACCGCCGAAGTGCTCTACGCCGCCAAAGAATCGGTTGGGGCGTAATGACTCTAGACAGCAAAGTTAGTTAGGCAGGGGCGTGACCTGTTTCCCGGTAAAGCGAGGAAACAGGCCACGCACCCAATCGATTGGCGATCGCCTCCTTCGATCGCTGTT
Organism: Synechococcales cyanobacterium PMM_0002; assembly: GCA_949127925.1. Taxonomy (GTDB): domain Bacteria; phylum Cyanobacteriota; class Cyanobacteriia; order Elainellales; family Elainellaceae; genus CASBQJ01. The sequence goes on along the minus strand of CASBQX010000261.1, from coordinate 42 downwards.
TCAGCCGCACTTGATCGCGATCGCTGCCCATTGATAGGTCAT
>CASBQX010000260.1 GCA_949127925.1 Synechococcales cyanobacterium PMM_0002 | reverse complement strand
GATTCTCAAAACAATACTCGCCCATCCGCTATGAAGCAGCCTTTGCTTTACTTATCGCTGATTGTATTGGGTGCTGGAACGGTAGTAGCAGGCGATCGCTTCTTGGCCGCTCAAACCATCTCTCAGCCCGCTCTAGCGATGACTCCATCAGCTGAAACCATCAGTCAGGCGGCTCCGGCTAGTTCCCTTGCTGGCCTAGTAGATCCCAACTTTATCTCTAATGCAGTGCAGCGAGTTGGCCCTGCTGTAGTGCGGATTAATTCCTCTCGTACGGTGGCTAGGCAATCCATGCCCGAAGGGTTGGACGATCCCTTTTTCCGGCGTTTCTTCGGTTCTGGTTCTGATTCTGCTGATCCCTCGTCTTCTCGCGTTGAACGAGGCATCGGGTCAGGGTTTATTCTCGACTCCAAAGGGCTGATTTTAACTAATGCTCATGTGGTTGATGGAGCCGACAGTGTGACCGTTACTCTAAAAGATGGGCGGACTCTAACTGGTAAAGTCTTGGGCGAAGACCGGGTGACAGATGTAGCGGTGGTGAAAATAGACGCCGACAATTTACCCACCATTAAACTGGGCAATTCTGACCAATTGCAGCCCGGTGAATGGGCGATCGCCATTGGCAATCCGCTGGGTCTCGACAATACCGTTACTGCGGGCATTATTAGCGCTACAGGTCGCAGCAGTGCCCAAGTTGGTATTCCCGATCAGCGCGCTAGCTTTATTCAGACCGATGCAGCCATCAATCCTGGCAACTCTGGTGGGCCATTGCTGAATCAGCAGGGCGACGTGATTGGCATCAATACGGCCATTCGCGCCAATGCTCAGGGCTTAGGCTTTGCGATCCCAATCAACACCGCCAAACGCATTGCCGATCAGCTGATTGCAACTGGGCGAGTTGATCATGCCTACTTGGGTGTGCAGATGGTGACGCTTACCCCCGAACTGAAGCAAAACCTGAACAGCGATCCCAATAGCCCGCTCACGGTTCAAGATGATCGAGGTGTGCTAGTGGTTCGAGTTGTGCCCAACTCCCCGGCTGCCAAAGCCGGCGTCCGCGCTGGCGATGTGCTGGCTAAAATCGGTCAACAGGCTGTTATGAGTTCAGAGCAGGTGCAGCAAATTGTGGAAGCTACGCGCATTGGTGATGATTTGCCCTTAGAACTGCGCCGCAATGGTGGCGTTGTCACAGTTGCGGTAAAACCCGAAGCCCTGAAGATTCAATCTGAAAATTGAGCCACCCCCTGGTAGAGACACGATTCATCGCGTCTTTGCTTTGTCGCATTTTTGATTCATCGGATTCATCGCGTCTTTGATTCATCAACCCTAAACGTGATGAATTAGACGCGATGAATCGCGTCTCTACGGTTATAGGCGCTGCAAGAGGCTAAGACCGTGGCTATCGGTGCCGCAGGTACTAAATAAGCCGTAGGCTTTGCCCAACCGCTTGACTTCTTCGGTTTGTTTAGGACTCGGTAGCCAGGGATTGGGATTGTTGTAGGCATAAAAGGTTTCGACTCCATCGATCCCGAGGGCGGCGGCGGCGGGGATCAGCTCTGCTGTGGCGCGATGGTATCGCGCTGGGTGGGCCAATACTGCCATCCCATTTGCCGCATGAATGGCGGCAATCACGCGGGCGGCTGCGTCGGTTTTGCGCTTGGGTTCTCCCTTTTTGTAAGTCATGTAGGGCTGAAGCGCTGCATGGTAGGGATCAAATGCGTAGGCCAGAATGTGAACTTCATCAGCCAGCAGCTCGGCGTTGATTTCCATGCCTGTCCAGAGGTGAGGCAGGGGAGCCGCAGCGGTCTCGACTTGCTGCTGCAACCACTGCCGTGCCTGCTCGTATCCGTTGACGCTGTGGTGATCGGTGATGGCCAAACCCAATAGCCCACCAGCGATCGCCCGTTCCATTAATTGCTCGGGCTGCAACTTGCCATCTGAGAAAAGTGTGTGCATGTGAAAGTTGTAGGAACTGGGACAACTTTCGGCGGTAATGGTCTCGAACACCCGCCTCAGGGCTGCTGCATCCTGAGCTGCCGCCGAGACGGAATCAAACCCCTGGGCAATACTGACAGCCATACAATGCTTAATGATATTTTACATTCAAGACTATAGTGTAGCGCAGTCCTACAGGTCGTCATTTTTTCCAGCAGCGGGCGTGGCAGTTCTAGTCAGATGCCAGCAGTCTTGGGCGATCGCCCAGTCTTCTTGGGTATGAATCACTAAGACCCGCACGGTTGAGTCAGCCGCTGCAATATCTTGATCGTGGGGCGATCGCGTGAGTTTGGCAGGGTCGAGTTTTAGCCCCATAAAGGCAAACGGTGCGCAGGCTGCCGTCCAAATCTGGGGCACATTTTCACCTACGCCTGCGGTAAACACGAGCGCGTCTAGCCCGCCCAAACTGGCCAGCATGGCACCGATATAAGCGCACAGACGGTGGATGTAGACATCTAGGGCGAGTTGAGCGCGCGCGTTGCCGTCTGCGATCGCCTGAGTCAAAACCCGCATGTCGTTGGAGACACCCGATACTCCTTGCAGCCCCGACTGCCGGTTCAGCATGGTGTCGAGCTGGTCGCCTGTATAGCCCGACTGCCGCCATAGATAAAATAAGATGCCGGGATCAATCGCGCCGGAACGGGTGCCCATCATTAGTCCATCTAAGGGCGTAAACCCCATGGTGGTGTCGATGCTAGAGCCGTTTTTGATGGCCGCTAGTGAGCAGCCGTTGCCTAAGTGGCAAGTGATCAAGCTGAGGTCGTTTAAGGGCCGATCCAGCAGTTGAGCCGTTCGCTGGGCGCAATATTGATGGCTGGTGCCGTGAAACCCGTAGCGTCGAATCCCTTGTTCTAGCCATGCGTAAGGCCCTGGATAGACATAGGCGGCTGGGGGCAAGCTACCATGAAACGCGGTATCGAACACGGCAACCTGCGGCATATCTGTCCCTAAAATGTGTTCAATTGTCTCGATTCCCTCTAGGTTCGCCGGGTTGTGCAGCGGTGCAAACGTCGATAGACGGGCGATCGCCTCCTTTACTTCGGCTGTAATCACGGTACTTTGGCGATACTCTTCTCCACCATGCACCACCCGATGTCCAACGCAACTGATTGCTTTTAGATCCTCAATAACCTGCGTTTCCCCCTCCCAGAGCATTGCCAACATCCGCGCGGTCGCATCTCCGTGCGATTCAGTGGGATAGGTGGCTTCGACGGTGGCACCCTGAGCCGTTTTGACTTTAATTTCGGCTACACCTTGTTGATGGGTTAGATCAATCTGCCCTTGCCACAGGGGATTGGGTGGCCGCGCTGGCAGATTCCCATCGGGCAAATCATAAAGGCAGCTTTTCATGCTGCTTGATCCAGCGTTTAGCACCAAAATTTTCATAGCAACGTTTTTGTATTTGTATTTGTATTTGTATTTGTATTTGTATTTGTCAATGGCTATTGGCGATTCCAGGCCGTTGCCCTGCTGGTTCAAACGGTAACCCAATCACTGGGTCTGGTGAATGCCCCGTTGACGTAGCTGCTCCACAAAAAACTCTTCTAATGTGGGTCGTGCCAGG
>CASBQX010000259.1 GCA_949127925.1 Synechococcales cyanobacterium PMM_0002 | reverse complement strand
GGAAAGTAGGGTGGCTATCGAGAATGCTAAAATCTCGTGTTAGCCTCCATACTGCCTACTCACAGTTGGGGGTTAGCCGCTCAATGTTGGGGAAAACATCATTGGGCGGTGCTAGTTTTTTGGAGCGAAACGGGTTGCTCGACTGCGGAGTCGTTACACAACCTTAGTTAGCAAGGATACGGGTATACTTGTGTCCTTGTCAATCCGTGATGTTGGCAAATTGTGGAGGGCGATCGCTAACCCGGCATTGAGACAACCCAAGCCCTCACAATCGGCGTTGGCACCTGTGAACTACAGATAAAGAAATATGACAAAATTTCTCCCGCCCATTATAAAGCGGCTAGCATAGCAGAAAATTTCCGCCTAATAAGCTGTTAGCCAGCGTTGTTTGCTGTGGGGGCGGCAGAGAACAGTTATCTTGAGACTGAAAACAACCAGAACGCAATTAATACTTGCACTTTTATTGATAGACAAGTTAGCTTTTGGCTAGTAGTTGCTCAGTAATAATTGACATGAGTACCGATGACAACCGCGATCGCGCCGCTTCAGAGCCCGTTTATTTAGAACTATCAGACGGTAAATCTCATAAGTTTTATGAGGCAACGGTGAATGGTACGGAAATAATCATTCGCTATGGGCGGATTGGCACGACCGGGCAGTCGTCCAGCACCACTTCCGTTACGGCTGAAACCGCTCAAGCCGAGGCGGCTAAAAAAATTAATGAAAAGCTGAAAAAAGGCTACCTGCGGATTTCTTCTAGGGAGAATTTACCAACACCCACTGATCAACCCACTGATCAACCCACTGATGTACTAGCCCCTGCTCTAACCGCCAGCGGAGTTAGTTCTCGTACCATCAATCTCGCTACATTGGAACTGGGGGTGTATGAAGATCGTATCGTTTTAGGCGTTCCCCTCCAGCGATCGCTGGCCGCCATCGAAATCACAGCGATCTGCTCAGTGCCAACGTTTACGATTAACCTGGACGTTGCCAAAGATATTGCCCATCACATGGATGTCCGCGCTTATCAGGGGCAAATTGTGCAAAATACCTGTGTTGCTGGCGGCTGGGGAGGAGAAGAGCGCCTGACGATTCCTGCCGACTTGACCTTTGGTCAGCCTTTTACCCTCAAGATTGCCGTTGAACCAACGCTAGTCGTTTATCTCAACGATCAGGTGATCAGTCGCTATGCCCATCGCCTGCCGCCGACCCAGATTGATGCAGTTCACATTGTCTATGCGCCAGGGAATTTGCAGGTGCAGTCGGTGCAAGTGTTTGAACATGAGGATATGGAGCCATTTGTAGCTGCTTTGAACGTGACGATGAATTCGCAGCGATCGCAGCCAGAGCAACCTCCTAATGATTCACAGGCAACCGTTTTATTGCAGGGGTCACCGATAACAAGTGAAACGACCGATACCCCGCAATTTATACGTGATTTACCGTCTCAGTTTGAGCCGTTTCGCCCCTTTTTAGAGGCAAATTTGGTGCCCTATATCAAAATTCAAGCGACCGAGGTTCAAAACCAAAGCATCGCTAATGTCGGTTCTAGTTGGTGTCACGACCCGCTAGAACTTTGGCAGAGCAAAATCGGTGGTTATCCCTATCTCCCCAAAGGAATATCCTACCCGTCCGATCGCCAAACGGGGCAATTGATGATGTTTCTGATGCAAATCAACTGCGCCGATTTGCCTGTCATCAGTAGTCTGAATCTGCCTAAACAGGGGATTCTACAGTTTTATATCGGGCTAGATGTTGCCATGTGCGAACTCAGTCCTGAGCAGCATCGCGTCCTCTATTTTCCTGAAGTTTTTCATAGCACTGATGACCTCATCACGGACTTTAGCTTTCTGGAGGAGACAGCGAGTGATCTGGAATGGTATGAAAACGTATACACCTTAAATTTTTCTTCACAGCAGGACGTTTTCTGGGATGCCCGCAGACAGATGGACGACGCTTTTGAAATTCCTGAAGCCCTGACAGAACTCTACGAAGACTTTAACGAGTGGATTTCAGATTATGAGGACAGATCTTCCCTACGCGCACAAAGTCAGGGCGGACGGCGAAACAAATTAGGCGGACACCCAGAGCTTCACTCCGACGTAGGAGAAATCATAGAAGGAGCTAGGGGGCGCTTACTGCTGGAACTTCAACATGAGTTTAATAGCGATGACAACTTTTACGTTTTTATTGAGGAATCCGATCTCGCCAGCCGGAACTTTAACAGCATCGAATCCTATTTCCTGCGTAATTAAGGAATGTCGTCAGTCATGGCTGAAGCATTATCTGGCTATGTGGTGTTAACCCTATGCGTTACGCCGTTTTTGCTGTCTGGGGCGATCGCTTTTCTGCACAGCCACTCCCTACTATCGCCGCTAATAGTTCTGGTCGGCATGATAGTCGGGGCAATCACAATTATGTTCTCTGGAATTGCCTGGTTGCAATCCCTACATAGTGAATGGATACAATCCCAAGCCGTAGGATTTATCTTCCTTCCCGTCATTCTGCCGTTCTATGCTTACCTCGGCGCGGTGTCCGGTGCGAGTTTGGTCGCCATTCTCTATGGTTACAACAAAAATCACGGGATCTCTGGTTGGTTTGCTGTCGCTGCCGTAGGTCTCACCATCGTTGTGGCTGGGTTTATTCCTGCCGCTATCTTCGCAATGCAACCAGTTGAGGCTAACAGCCGTGGATTTTCAAGCGACGGTTATTGGGTGTCCTTGGCTGTGCTGCCGATTGTTACTGCTGCTATGGGGGCAGCCAGTGCTTGGCTCTCCAGTACATTAGCCTTTTGGGTATTTAGCCTATGTAGACTGATATGTTAGTTTTTCTGAGTTGAGCAAAGCGGCGAATACAGTAATGACCGCACAGCTAACAGCCGTTTTGCAGCGGAACGAATCAGCTTTTTTCGTTGAGTTTGAGAGGTGATCTGCGTCCGCTGAACACGACCGTTAGCCCTTCTAGTTTGGGTTGTGAAGTAGTTCGATTTACCCGTAACTCCCAATACCTGCAATCTCCAATAGCAGTTGTGGGTTTAAGCGTTATTATTGAAACGCCAAGAGTCTTTGCAAATACCTACTGAGTGCTGTTAGAGTCAGGCTTAAATATGAGCGAGAAGTATTTAACAGATTTTAATTTATGGATTAATCAAACAGCCCAACTGTTACGGGAGCATCGGTGGCATGAAATTGATGTGCCGAATTTGATTGAAGAGGTTGAAGACTTGGGCAAAAGTGAACGACGAGGGATAGCCAGTCAACTAAATCGTCTTTTACTACATCTGCTCAAGTGGCAGTATCAACCTCAACGCCGCTCAGATAGTTGGCTTGATTCCATTACCGATGCACGTACTCAGATTGAATTAGCTATTGAGGATAGTCCCAGTCTAGGGAGTTATCCCGTAGAGCAACTTGAAGAGAGCTATCAACGGGCGCGTCGCCAAGCAGCTAAGCAAACCAGTATGGAGATTTCATTGTTTCCAGAAACGTGCCCATATTCTCTAGAACTGATATTGGCGGAGGATTGGCTACCAGAGAACTAATAATTCAAATGCAGCGGACGGTCATAAACCACTGGTGCTGAATTCAAGTTTATCTGCCGCCGCTGATTTGAGCCGTTCGGCCGCTTTGGTTCTAGTTTGGGAAGTTTTTTGAAGGTAAATGGTGAGGCGATCGCTCGATGAGAGAGTTACGTTTCAAACGCTATGCGATGCATTGCACGGGCGGAATTTGGACGAAAGGAACGCTGAAGGATTTGCTACTTGCGATGCCCCACGTATTGCATAGCTTTATATGCAGTGGATAGAGTGGAAACTGAATCATACTAAGGTGAAGAGTGAATCAATCGCCACTGCAAAGCTATAGTTTGATTAATATTCAGACACTTTTAACATCAATACTCCGGACAGTTTTTGGGACGGAAGCTGAAACCCGCATTCTACCGTTGGCATTTGCCCCATTGAAGAGGCTGAAACCCGAATTCTGCGGTTGGCAATTTAAAACTGTCCGGACTGTTGATCAAAGTGAGGTCGCTTTTTGTCTACGCGCTTTTTTCTCTCCAAAAACTGTCCAAACTGTTGCAACATATGGACTACCGAAATTACATCACGATCGAATCCAATAAACGTGGTGGTAAGCCTTGTGTCCGTGGCTTGCGAATTACGCTGCCGACCGTGAGCGGCGGTTTACGACCGCTCCACTGCCCGTATGAAGTTGCTCTTTGATGAAAACTTGTCGCCCAAGTTGCCAAACCGTTTGAGCAATCTTTTCCCAAACTCGCTTCACGTTAGAGATGTGGGCATAAAGGCAATGATCGACCCAATCGTTTTCACAGAGAATCGTCCCTAATTGCCAACGGTGAGGTTAGGGGCGATCGCACCGCCGACTCAGTTCGCCTCTGTCTATCGTGGCACCGCCACACTGCCCAACAGCGCACGAATCACACTATCCATTTGTAAGCGCGTCGAGCTGAGCTTCGGGGCAGAGTATGAGGCGGTGGCGCATGGTGACAAAACTCCGATGATTTTGGCCGCGAAGTGATGAACATTTTGGAGCAACGCCTGGGTCGCGCTCCGCTAGAAGAAG
>CASBQX010000258.1 GCA_949127925.1 Synechococcales cyanobacterium PMM_0002 | reverse complement strand
CGTGGCTCCTGCCATTACATTTACCTTACCTCGGGTTTGGCAGGCATTGATGGTGGCTTGAATTTGGGGCGAAAACATCTGGCTGAGGCGCTCGACGGCGCGGCTACTAACGCGATCGCCAGTTGAGGGTAAAGCCGACTGAGCTGGCTCAGTGGCAGATGGCTCAGTGGCAGATGGAGCGGTAGCAGGCAGGGGTTCAGCGGCCTGCACGAGAGCGGGCATTAGAGCCGTGGACGGTAGCGGACTGGCACAGAGGAATCCCAAGGCAATCAGTAGACGCAAGTAATTCTGCATGATGATGAACGCAACAGGGAAAATCAACCGGGAGGAACAGAAAAGCGTAACCGACACGCCCACACACCGACACGGCCACACATGGGTAAAACCCAACGAGCTATTTTTGGGGACGATCCAACTCAGAAATGAATGAGTTTTAAGTTCCTAGTAGTCTGAGGCGTAAATCTGACTACCGTTCGTAGTGCAGGCTTCCAGCCTGCGCGGGCAAGATGCCCGCCCTACGGTAACTAAACTTGCGCCATCTTCTACTAGTTTTGAGCTTTGAGCGAGGCGGTCAACTCAACATTCAAAACTAGGAACTTAATTTCATTCTGATTCCTAACTGTATATATGATGCGAGCTAGCTGCCGTCAAGATGGGTAATAGCTGATTCTAACCAGCACAATAGCTTAGAATCCTGTATTACCGACTGAGCAGGGAATACAGGATCTTGGCAAATTAGTGATTTTTTGGTGATTTTACTGTTGTCTGATGCGCTTAGAGGCGTCACCCATCCGCAGATGGTTGGCAGATCGTTGAAGGATCAGCTTCAGGAGTGAGGCTACTTCAACCTCGAAGCTAGAGGGGATCTTGCCACTTATTGACCAGGGCGATCGCACAAAACTTGACGCATTTGCTGCATGTTGGTAGGCAAATCTAGCCGAATGGCTTCTTGGATCAACGTAGCGGGCATCGGCAAAGCTGGAGTCGCCTGCACAGAATAGGTCAGCAACGTTCCAGACCCGCAATTTTGCAGCTTTAAGTCTGCCGAAAAGTCTCGAAAGCTACCTTTTTCCACCTGCTCCAGGCAAAACCGAATCTGATATCCGGTCGTATCTCGAATCGACTCAAATACCCGTAGGTAGATTTCGACTTGAGCCGAAAACATTAAAAAGCTTTTGCGAGCAACTTGGTATAAACGCCGACCTGTGCTGGTACTCTCCGCGACTGTACTGAGCATCTCACTGCGAATCAAATCGGGAAAATATTCTACCCAGCGTGGGTAATTGGTTAACTGTGCCCAGACCTGGTCTCGTTCCAAGGGCAAACACATCCGCGCAGTTACCCCGCCGCCTCGGTTAGCGCAGGGTTTGGCATTTAGCAAAATATCGCCCTTCAAGAGCCGCTGCACCTCATGATCGGACAGATTTGTATCCCATCCCACGGTGGCCACATCAGTAGCCATGCTTACGCCCAGAGTCGCTGGATTCATGGACAAAAATTTCATCATGCTGTTACGGCCTTCTTGATACGGCGATACGCGCTCTGTGCGGCAAGCCAACGCGGTTCACGGTGGAGTGCTGCTGGAACTGTGACGGTGAGGCTTGGAGCATCGGTACTCTTGATCGAAGAGGCAATCAAGCAGTTATATGAAGATGGGAAGAGGCCAATTGGTCTGTTTCACATCTGCCCCGCTCGCGCAAGGTGGCTACTAACGAATATCTTGACCGAATGCCCTGCGTTGCTCATGCAGATTCTACTCAGCTTAAGCCGCTGTCCGTACAATGTAATCCGTCTTAACTCTTATTCTTTAAAGAATGCAGGCAATCATGAAGATTTGAAGTAGCCTGATGGGTTGCTGCCTGATGGGTTGCCCGAACCCCAGCGGCCTGAGGCTCAATCAAGCTAACTCAAGGATATTTACACGCCTTGATGCAAGTCCCATGTCAAAATGGGGGCTGCGACAGTCTTTATGAGTAATTGATTAACCGTTCTGATTCCCTTGCTGACTACTGGAGTAACACTTGTGGGCCGATCTCCCAACCTTGCCGTCACAATTTTTCTATACACAACTGGTATCTTGCTGGTGATGATGGCAGCATTGCTCTTATTGCGGGCGTTTGGCTTCTTGCGAGAGATCCCTAAAGAAGCCATTTGGGCGTTAGTCCTATTGGCAATTGGATCTGGAATCCTAGCAGGCGTTCGCAATCGTTGACGCTGATATTGAACATTGACCTACCGGGTTGCTCCCCATCTGTCTGATTTCTATGAAGCCAACTACCACCATCTTTTTTCTGCTGTTGGGCGTTACCATCACGTTTTGGGTGCTCCGGGGGATCGGTCTGCTCACATTTGTGCCGGGCGGTGTGGTTTGGCTGCTGATTTTTCTCTCCGTAGGTGCAGGCGTGGTTGATATGGTGCAAAAAACGCGGCGCTGGTGAGGGATAACCGTTAGGGCAGGGGAATCTAGGGCAGGCGACGTAAAGACAATAGTTGTTGATGCCACTGGTCTAAGGTGAAATCTGAGGTGAAAGGGTGGGTTTGTTCCTGCTGTTTGGCGATCGCCTGCATTTGTTCGACTAGCTCAATCGCTAAGGGCACGCCGAGCTGTAGCTGTTCTAGCAGCTCTCGTTGCCTGAACACATCCTGGGGAGTGCCCTCCAGCACCAGCCGCCCTCGATCCATGACAAACACCCAATCCGCCCAACGGTAGACAAAGTCCAAATCATGGCTGGCTAGCAAAATTGTGGTGCCAGCGGCATGAATCTGTTGCAGTTGACCAATCAGCTCGCGAGTATGGCGGGGATCGAGGTACGCAGTCGGTTCATCTAACAGCAGCAGTTTGGGATGCAGCACCATGACATCGGCGATCGAAACGCGCTTTTTTTGCCCCAAACTCAGATGGTGAATCGGCTCGTGGGTTAGTTCAGCTAGGTCGAAGTGGGCGATCGCGTCCTGCACCCGTTGCGCCACCTCCGATTCGGGCACACCCAAGTTGTGCAGCCCATAGGAAATATCTTCTTCTACGGTGGAGGCCACGAGCTGGTGCTCTGGATTTTGAAACACCAGCCCCACCTGTTGCCGCAATTGCGTGAGAAAAGGGCGATCGTAGCGCAGCGGATTCCCCTGCCAGCGCACCGTCCCGCCCTGCGGTTGATATAGGCCATTGGCCAATAAAAAACAAGTCGTTTTGCCGCAGCCATTTTGGCCAATCAGGGTACAGCGCTTGCCCGCCTGTACCTTGAGGCTTAGCCCCTGCACCGCAGACCGCTGGCTACAAGGATAGCCGTAGACGACTTGATCAAATTCGAGAATCCATTTAGACATCAGTGAGTCCATTTAGACATCAGGGAGAAGGCAACCATTAAAACTCAAAACTTATTTAGTGGCAGGCCAGACTGAGCGTGACCAAAAGTGTGCAGCCCGCCGCCGCTTCCAGGGTGTAGCGGCGAGATGGTTTATGGGGGCGAGATTGCCACACCTTCAGGCTGCCGTCAAACCCACGGGACGCCAGACTCAGCGACACCTGCCGATAATTGTCAAATGTGCGCTGGAGCAATTGCCCAATCAAAATGCCGAGACTTTGCATGCCGCGTCGCCAGGTGCGATAGCCGCAGCGCGAATTTTGTGCCGTCCACAGCTCGTCGGCGATCGCCAATAAGCTAAAAATAAAGCGGTACATCAGCAGCAATAGTTCCGTTAGCAGCAGCGGACAGCGTAACGCCCGCAGCACCTGCAACACTTCGGTAAAGGGCGTAGTCAACAAAATAAAGTACATGCAGCTCGTAGAGGCCAGGGTGCGCGCCAACAGTAACCCCACCTGATGCACTCCGGTTTGACTCACGTACCAATAGACGTTGCCCGTGGCGATGCCCCAACCCGGCCAACTATCCCACTGCATAGTCTGCTGCTGACTCAACGCGATCGCATTCACCACAAAAGCCGGCAGGCTCGTGAGCCAGAACCCCAACGGTAAGGACAATAGCCGCAGATACAGCTGAGTCGGAATTCTGGCATAGGCCACAATCCAAACCGTCAGCCAGAGGCTAATTAGCCCTTGCACCAGCGGCGGAGCCAGCAGCGACAGCCCGAGGAGGGCTGTCGCAAACGATATTTTCTGGCTGGGTGGTAGCCAACGCAGGCGGTTGGTATAGGCCAGACTATCGATCTGATGGCTCATTCGGGCGAGCGGTCGTGGGACGGCTGTGGTTGGGACGGTGATTGCTGCCCAGATGCCTGCGATCGCCCTTTATATAGCCCAATCACATAGCCGATTACTCCAGCACCCAGTGCCGCCTGTGAGGCAAACAATAGGCTTTCAATTTCTCCACTAGCAGGCTCAAGCAGATGACTAGCCCAGGGCTGATAATTCGGTTGAATTTCAGTGATGGCGTCTTGCGCTTGGCCATCTGCGCCACCATACTCACCGCGTACAAAGACTAACGGGAAAACCGCCAACGCAATGACGGCGATCGCCAGCAGCCAGTTTTGTTGATGAGTTGATTGCGGCGGTGTGGGCTGTGGCGGTGTGGCGGGGGTTGGCATTGATGGTTTCGTCATGGCTTAGGACTCCTGTTTCAGTAGCTTGAGGGTTTCCAATTCAGGCTGGCCGTAGGATTGCAGCCAATTCCACACCAGCACCGTCAGCAATCCTTCCGTAATCGCCAGCGGCACCT
>CASBQX010000257.1 GCA_949127925.1 Synechococcales cyanobacterium PMM_0002 | reverse complement strand
TATCAAGCGTTCAATCCAGATTCCCCTTGTTTTGTCCTACTAGTTCCCTCATCCGCCATGAACTCCACTGGCAATAGCGACGAAAAAATTCCTATTTGGCGAGACGCTCGATTTTGGCGGGTTGCCCTCCAAATTGCATTGCTGGCCATATTGGCGATCGCCGGTTCTTGGCTTGTCGGCAACTTTCTGCGCCAAGGGGAAGAATTTAATTTCGGGTTTCTATGGAATCAGGCTGGTTTTAATATTGGTGAAAGCCTGGTGCCCTACCAGGCAAACGACCTCTACGGGTGGGCGCTATTTGTTGGGTTTCTCAACTCCCTGCGGCTGATCTTAGTGGGGTTGGTGCTGACCACTGTGATCGGTGTAGTTGCAGGGGTAGCTAGCTTTTCCAGTAACTGGCTGCTGCAAAAAATTAGTCAGGTTTATGTTGAAGTGGTGCGCAACACCCCGCTGTTGCTGCAAATTTTCTTCTGGTATTTTGCTGTTTTCTTTAGTTTCTCGACGGGTGCCAACGTCACTAACGTACTGGGAACCTTAGCCATTAGTAAAAAGGGCATGGTCATTCCGTGGCCTAGCGGTACGCCGACGGCGTGGCTAGCGTTTGCGGCACTGCTTGTGGGAGCGATCGCCGCAATTTTGGTCTGGCGCTGGCGGATCAAACTGATGGGTGAACTAGGTGCCTCAGGCAAGGCTCAGTCCATCGCGCTGATTGGACTAGGGATCTTGAGTCTTTTGATCTTTCTATTTGGGCTAGGCTGGCAGTTTCCTGTGATTGATGCGGCTGGAACCAGCGTTGAAGGCGGATTGCGCCTGTCCTTAGAATATGCCGGTATGTTGGTGGCACTCGCCTTTTATACAGGTGCCTTCATTGCCGAAATTGTTCGCGCTGGCATCCAGTCGGTCTCAAAGGGACAGTGGGAAGCTGCTCAAGCATTGGGGATTAAGCAAGGGCTGTCTATGCGTTTGGTCGTCTTACCCCAAGCCTTGCGAGTCATTATCCCTTCACTCAATAGCCAGTATATCAACTTGACCAAAAACTCTAGTTTAGCGCTGGCGATCGGCTATCCCGACATTTTCTCTACCTCCCAAACTATCCTCAACCAAACCGGGCGCGCCGTCGAGGTAATTCTCATTATCCTGCTGACCTACCTCGCGGTTGATTTGTTGATTTCCGCTCTGATGAACCAACTCAACAACTTGGTTCAGTTAAGAGAAAGGTAGATGTAAAGATATAGCTCCTGAAGCTTAGCCTTTGATTGTTAGTTGTCCTCGTCCCTCGTTCCCCTGATCCATGACTACTACCTCCCCACCGTCTTTCAATACACGGCCCGATGTTGCTCAGATTGGGGCGATCGCCTGGGTTCGCAAGCATTTATTTAGTGGCTGGTTTAATAGTTTGGTGACCGTTGTTTTGGGGTCACTTCTAATTAGATCCATCGTTGGCTTTATTGGCTGGGCTACCACCACCGCTCAGTGGAAAGTGATTCCGGAGAACCTGCCGCTCTATTTTGTGGGACAATTCCCGGCCGACCAATACTGGCGGATTTGGGCGTTGCTGTGGATGCTCTCCGCCTTGTCAGGGCTAACCTGGGGCAATTTAAGCCAAAATGTGCCTCACTTGTTTAGCCGAACCGTGTTGATTTGGGTGGGCATTTTAGCAGTCATTTTCGTCCTCGCCCCCACGCCGCTGCCGTATCGACTATTGCTGCTTGCAACCCTGGGGCTGGTGCTAACAGGGGCTTGGGCAGGACGCTACTTGAGTCAGTCGCTGCCCAGTTTTGGGCTAGGGTTGGCGATCGCCTGGGGATTGGCGTTTTTTATTATGCTGTGGCTGATGGCAGGCGGGTTTGGCCTCAAGCCAGTATCCACCACAGCGTGGGGCGGTTTGCTACTCACCCTATTTATGTCTGTGGTCAGTATTGTGCTGTGCTTTCCTTTAGGTGTAGCACTGGCGCTAGGGCGGCAGAGTACCTTACCCGTGGTGCGCTTGCTGTCTACGGTTTATATCGAGGTTGTTCGCGGAGTGCCGCTGATTGCGCTGCTGTTTATCGGTGCCGTCATGCTACCCTTTTTCCTACCGGGGAATGTCCGGTTAGACCTGGTATTGCGAGCTATTTTCGGCTTAACGCTGTTTAGTGCCGCCTATTTGGCAGAAAATGTCCGAGGTGGCCTCCAGTCCATCCCGCGCGGTCAGGCAGAGGCATCTAGCGCCCTTGGCCTAAATACTCCTCTAACGCTGGGATTGATCGTTTTGCCGCAGGCATTAAAAGTGGCGATTCCGTCGATTGTAGGGCAGTTCATCAGCCTAGTGCAAGATACTACGCTAGTGTCCATTATTGGGTTGTCTGACCTCATGCGGATTAGCCGAGCCGTTTTGGCAAACCCTCTATATATTGGGCGTTATGCCGAAGTGTATTTGTTCATTGGCGTTATTTTTTGGGTGCTGTGTTATGCCATGTCTTGGGGTAGCCGCCAGTTAGAAGCGCGACTTAAGACAACAAACTAGTTGGGGTAGCGCAGCACACTGAATTAAGCCCCCGCTGAACTAGTACAATGCAAATAATTCGGTACTGTTTTAGACTCCTTCACGACTCGAACCGATAGGACGAACCGCCATGACGCAGATTCAGACAGATGCCTTCAGAAATGGTCAAGTTGGCTCGGAGCCAATGATTATTGCTGAGAATGTTGAGAAGTGGTACGACAATAACTTCCATGTGTTGCGGGGAGTGAGCCTAACGGTGCAGAAGGGTGAAGTGGTTGTGGTGATGGGGCCTTCAGGCTCCGGAAAATCTACCTTCATTCGCACTTTTAATGCATTAGAGAGCTATCAAAAAGGTCGAATCGTGATTGATGGTATTCATCTTTCAACTGACCTGAAAAACATTGACACTATCCGCCGTGAGGTGGGCATGGTGTTCCAGCAGTTCAACCTGTTTCCTCACTTAACCGTGCAGCAAAACGTGATGCTGGCACCCATTTGGGTGCGTCGCTGGACAAAGGCTCGGGCAGAGGAAAAGGCGCTGCAATTATTGGAGCGGGTAGGGATTTTAGAGCAGGCGAAGAAGTTTCCTGGTCAGCTGTCGGGTGGGCAGCAGCAGCGGGTGGCGATCGCCCGTGCCCTAGCGATGGAACCCCGGATCATGCTATTTGACGAGCCGACCTCAGCGCTGGATCCAGAAATGGTGAGAGAAGTGCTAGATGTCATGCGCACCCTGGCCAGTTCGGGGATGACCATGGTCTGTGTGACCCATGAAGTGGGCTTTGCCCGTGAGGTCGCCGACCGAGTGGTGCTGATGGCAGACGGTTTGCTAATCGAAGAAGCTACTCCCGAAGAATTCTTCAACAATCCTAAAGAAGAGCGCAGCCAGAAGTTTCTATCTCAGATTCTTTAACCGCCTGCTCCTACTCATGTCGTCGCCGATAGGAGTAGTTCTCCTGAAAGTGTGCAACCCATGTTATTGTGTAATTGACCTGGATCCACGCGATTACAACGCCCAAATTTTGTCAGGACCGGAAGGTAGCAGCAATACGGGATGCTTGTAATAGGCGTGGTCTCCGGGTCTCTTTTTT
>CASBQX010000256.1 GCA_949127925.1 Synechococcales cyanobacterium PMM_0002 | reverse complement strand
GGCTAACACGAGATTTTAGCATTCTCGATAGCCACCCTACTTTCCTATGGAAACGGGGTGGCTAGGTTTTTGGGGTTTCCTCTTACCCAATGCAGGAGAACCCCGATGATTGAGATGTTTGACGCGCCTAATGCCCGCAGTTTTTTGACGGATGGCGAGAATGAGAATGAGGGTGAAATTCGCCCCTCGCCACTAATTTTGCCGCTCTACTTCCACCCTTTGGCACCTGGCCAAGAGCAGATGAGGATCTTGCTGATTAGCAGCCCCACCTGGGTCACCGAAACCATTCACGACCTGCACGCACGCGGCTTTGCCAACACCAACGATTGGAGCAGCAAGCTGCCCGGTGCCAATCCTGGCGAAGTCGTCAGCATCCTGACCCGACGGCGGCAGCGACCCTAGACACCCGGTCTTGCTTCTGTATGGCTAGGCTCTAGCCTCGGGGCACGGCACTCGTTCCCAGGCAGAGCCTGGGAACGAGTGCCAAGTGGCTCTGCCACTCAATTACAGGAGGCAGAGCTAACTCTCAAAAGAAATCCGATGTCCAGGGGGGAATGCCCGCAAAAATCTGGGTGGCGATCGCCCTGCCTGCTGCCGATCCGCTCAACAGCCCCATGATTTGCAGCTGGTGGGCATTGAACAGACCCGTGTAGAGCGGAGCCAACCCGCCAATATCCAGCTTTAATTCACCGCTGCCGCCGGGAGATACTGCGCCTCGCCCGTCTGCTACTGTCAGCACAAACCTGCCTGTATTCTCCGGGATCACATCATCACTCAGCTCCAGATGCAGTTCCGTTTGCAGCTGAGCCGGATAGCCCCGCTGCTCTAGCGCGGCTTTGACATCCACAATCCGCAGCATCCAGCGTTCAACAAATAAAGGTTTTGCCACCTCTTCGGGCAGGACTAGGGTTAGCGGATCAACGGCGGAACTTTTCCATTGAATCGTTTTAATTTGGGAGCGGTGATCGGCCAAAAATGTCCAGCAGGTGTGCAGTGCGGCAGGGGTGAGCGCCACCCAATCGTTGACGCGCAGGCGGGAATTATGCTGGCCAGTCCGTTGGGCAATCACGATATACCCTTCGGGCTGTGCAGGCGATCCTAGGCCATAAACGCTGAGAATTTCGTCAGTGTCGGCCTTTAGGAGCCACGTCCACAGGGCAGAATGGCGATCGAGGTGGCCGTTGTTGTGGGGCGCGTGCTGCTGATAGATTGCCCGCAGGGTTTCTGAGGTCTGGGGCAGGGGATAAATTGGCAGCGATCGCTCTCGCATTGCCAGTACGTTTGTGGACGCTTCCCAGCCCACATTGAACCCAGCCTGCTCGTATCCGGCTTTGCGGTATAGGCGCTGGGTGGCGGCATATAGCATCGACAGCGGCACTCCCTGGCTGTGCAACTCCCGCAGTGCCGCTCGCATCAGCGCGATCGCCGCCCCGGCTCCTCGATGTTGAGGTGCGATCGCCACCGATGCGATCCCCGTCATCTCCACCCGCCGACCGCCCCACCACTGCCCCATCGGCATCAGGACTAACCCACCCAGCAGCGTCCCGTCTTGGCAAATGACGCGCCCATGCTCTACCCCAATGCAGCGGAGATACGCCTGCTCCACGTCTAGCGGCGAACTGAAACATTGAGAGTGAATCCGATCGAACTCGGCTCCCTCAGTGGCTAGATCCAACGGTCGGTACTCAAAAGGAGGCGTCATATGGGGGCGTCATACAGAGTCGTCAGATAGAGACATCAGAGTGGCGGTAGGATGAGGGCAGAGTCATGAATTACCGATAGTGCCAACCATGGAAACAAACACGCCGCTGGATTGGGTGCTGGGCGGATTGGCGATCGCCATCCTAATCAGCGGGCTGGTGATGCTGCTGAGCGGCGTCAGCGCCATGAATGAAAAGGAGTAGCACTAGAACTCCGGCTTGTTGAAAAAGCCGGAGTCCTGCCGCACGGCTACAGCACCCCTTTAGAGCTGGGGATCGCATGGGCACGGCGGGGATCAACTTCCACTGCCATCCGCAGGGCGCGGGCGAAGGCTTTGAAGGTGGCTTCGATAATGTGGTGCGAGTTGATGCCGTCGAGCTGGCGAATGTGCAGCGTAATCTGCGCGTGGTTGACCACCGCCACAAAGAATTCGCGCACCAGCTGCGTGTCGTAGGTGCCGACCCGCTGCGTTGGGATCTGTAGCCCATAGCTGAGGTGGGGGCGACCCGAAAAATCGAGCGCTACTTGCACCAGCGCCTCGTCTAGCGGGGCGACGAAATGCCCGAACCGGGTGATCCCTTTGCGATCGCCTACTGCCTGCGCGATCGCCATCCCCAGCGTGATCCCCACATCTTCATTGCTGTGGTGATCATCAATTTGAACGTCGCCCACCGATCGCACCTCCAGGTCAATTAGGCCATGGGAGGAAATCTGATCGAGCATGTGATCCAAAAACGGCACGCCCGTATGGGCCACGCAGCGCCCTTGCCCATCCAGGTTGAGACTTACCTGCACATCGGTTTCTTTGGTGGCGCGGCTCACCGAGGCCGTGCGGTGAGCCGGGTCTAGCAGCTGGGGTGCTGGGGCAGAGCGGGAATCGGCAGAGCGGGAATCGCGAGTTTGCATAGGGCGATAGGGAGAAGGGAGAAGAGTGAAGAAGAGGGTATAGATAGAAGAGACAGAACGGCGCGGCGGGCAGCAGGTCGCAAGTTACATTCCCATTATCTCGTACCCGGCATCCACATACAGCACCTGCCCAGTGACACCGCTAGAGAGGTCGCTGCACAGGAACGCGGCAGCATTGCCCACTTCTGTCTGTGTGACGGTGCGGCGCAAGGGGGCAATGGCTTCCACATGGTGGATCATGTCTAAAATGCCGCCCACTGCCGAGGACGCCAGCGTCCGAATTGGCCCCGCCGAGATGGCATTGACCCGAATGTTTTGGGGTCCCATTTCTGACGCCAAATATTTCACATTCATTTCCAATGCTGCCTTGGCAATCCCCATGACGTTGTAGTTGGGCACCACGCGGGCACCTCCCAAATAGGTCAGCGTCACAATCGCCCCGCCCTCACTCATCAGTGGCTTGGCCGCACGGCTGAGCTGAATTAGCGAGTAGGCACTCACGTCTAGCGCCAAGTTAAAGCCATCGCGGGACACATTGCTAAAATCACCGCCGAGGTCGTCTCGGTTGGCAAACGCGAGGCAGTGAATCAAAATATCGAGCTTGCCCCACTGCTCACGAATAGTCTCAAAGGCCGCATCAATTTGGGCTTGATCTTGCACATCGCATGGCAAAAATAGCTTGGGTTCTAGCGGTTCAACCAATTCGGCGACTTTTTTTTCTAGCTTGCCTTTCTCGTCTGGCAGATAAGTCATACCCATGGTGGCCCCGGCTTTGTGGAGCTGCTGAGCAATCCCCCAGGCAATGGAACGATTGTTGGCAATGCCTGTGACGAGGGCGTTCTTTCCGGTCAGGTCTAGCATGATGGTTGGCTGCAAATGGGCGAATAGGATAGGTCGTTAGGCAGGGCAATCATCTCATCTGTGCTGCCATCTCATCTACGCAGTGCCACACAAGACGACCCCTTAGAAAAATACTGAAAAACGGGATGCAAAAGATAGGGGGGTGCAGAATCTACCGGGTCGGCGGGGGGGATCAATATTTTTTGGGGGAAAATGCAGCCTAAACTGTATCCTGCTGTTACAATCTCTCGTAATAGCCGTGCTTGGCTGCTTGGAAGGGCTGGCCAACCCGGCATGACTGGGTTTCTACTTCATCATTAACCTAAATTTTGTATAAGTTGACTCACTCTGAGACCCAGTAAGTGATTTGCGATACAAAAATCTGCTCTGAAGTTAGATTAAGTGTTTTAGATATCAGAAAACTAACCCAGGGCATATCTTGGGAGCTTCTGCTCTAACGTTGATTTGAACGCGCTTGGAAGACGAAACGTATGGTCGCAGCACATGAAAAGCCTTTAGCGGATGTGTTCCGCCAGCTCAGCGGGGGAGCATTTCCACCCATGGTAGAAACATTCGAGAGAGGAAAAACAATTTTCTTTCCCGGTGACCCGGCGGAACGGGTTTATTTTCTGCTGAAAGGAGCAGTGAAGCTCTCTCGGGTCTATGAAGCGGGTGAAGAGATTACCGTGGCGTTGCTGCGCGAGAACAGCGTCTTTGGCGTCCTGTCGCTAATTACGGGTCAACGCGCCGATCGATTCTATCATTCGGTGGCATTTACGTCAGTGGAGCTGCTGTCGGTGCCGATTGAGCAAGTTGAAAAGGCGCTAAAAGAAAATCCTGACCTGTCGATGCTAATGCTGAAGGGGTTGTCGTCTCGGATTTTGCAAACTGAGATGATGATTGAAACCCTAGCTCACCGAGATATGGGATCACGCTTGGTCAGCTTTTTGCTGATTCTCTGCCGCGATTTTGGCGTTCCCACCGCAGATGGGATCACGATCGATCTGAAGCTGTCGCACCAGGCGATCGCCGAAGCCATTGGTTCGACTCGCGTCACGGTCACCCGGCTGCTGGGCGATTTGCGTCAAGACAAGATGATTTCAATCCATAAGAAAAAGATCACGGTTTACAACCCTGTGGCCCTCAGTCAGCAGTTTACGTAAGGAAAATTCAGGCAGATCCCATCGGATATGCACCCGTTAGCCGCCGTCTGATTTAAACCTCTTGCTAAAACTCTTGGCCAGTCGTTCAAAACTCTAGGCAGAATTGAAGTACGCTGTATCTGAGTTTTGAGTATTACCAAGGATGACCACAGGGCTGGTCTTGATTGCTGCGATTTTAGTATTGGGGGGGGTGATCGCCACGATGGGCGATCGCATTGGCATGAAAGTGGGAAAATCCCGCTTGAGTTTGTTTGGGCTACGGCCTCGGCAAACTGCTACTCTGATTACGATTTTGACGGGCATTGTAATCGCCAGCAGCACGTTTGGACTGCTATTTGCCGTTGATGATCAATTGCGAACGGGAGTATTTGAACTAGAAGATGTGCAGGAAGAGCGCGATACGGCGCTATCGGAGCTAAAGCAGGCAGAGCGAGAAGCGGCCAAGGTAGAGCAGCAGCGCGATCAGGCAACCGCCGAACAGCAGGCAGCTCAAAAGCGGCTGAGGCAAATTAACCAGTCATTAAAGGAAGCGATCGCCCTGCAAAGCCGCACCCGCCAGGAGTTAGGCAGCACCCAGGCCCAGTTGGATCAAATTGCGACCAACTATCGCCAAGCCCAAACTCGCCTGGGTAGCGTCTCTCAGCAGGCCGATCGGCTCCGGGCCGATATCCGCAAGCTTCAGGGCGATCGCCAGCGCCAGTTAGCAGATCGCGATCGCGAAATCGCCGAACGCGATCGCGAAATTACGGTACGGACGCGGGCGATCGCCGAAAAAGAAGCCCAACTGCGCGACCTAGAAACCCAGCGAACCGCCCTGGTGCAAGAAGTACAAACCTTAGAGCGCGAATTTCAAGGTCTGCGCCGAGGCAACGTCGCCCTGTTGCGCAACCAGCCGCTTACCGCCGGGGTTGTTCGCGTCGTTGCCCCCTCAGCCGCACCTCAAGCCGTCGATCGGCTGCTGCGAGAGGCCAATCGGTTTGCCGTACAGCGCCTGCAACCTGGCAATGTCAACGTCGATAAACAGGTGATTCAGATTACCAACAGCCAAGTTGAACAGCTGGTGAATCAGATTCAAGCGGGCGAAGATTACGTGGTTCGCATCCTGTCAGCAGGCAACTACATTATTGGCGAACCCTGCGTGCTGGCCGGGGAAAGCTGCATTCAGGTGTATGTGGCAGCCGCTCCAAATCAAATTGTGTTTCGATCCGGCGACGTGGTGGCCTCTACTGCACTAGACCCCAGCAGCATGACCGATACTAGTTTGGTGGAGCGAATTAACTTACTGATCGCCAATGCCCAGTTTCGCGCCCGTCAAGCCGGAATTTTAGGCGATGTGCTGCAAATCGCCGACGGCAGCACTGAAACTGTGATTAATTTCTTTCAGTCCGTCAAGCAATACAACAAATTGGTAGACGTGAACGCCGTTGCCTCAGAGACAGCCTATACCGCAGGGCCAGTTCGCCTAGAGCTAGTTGCTCTCGAAAACGGACGCGTGGTGTTTAGTACGGCATCTCCTTCCGACACCCCTCTGCTAGCTCCCGTCAATCAACCGTCTGACTGATTTATGCTGGCTGATTTGTGTCTATCTTGTCCCAAAATCCGTCTCTGTCCCAACTCCTATGGTCAACCCTCCCTCGCAGCCCGTCATCCTCGGCTTTGATCCAGGGCGGCAAAAATGTGGATTGGCCATTATGGGGCTAGACCGCAACTTGTTTTATCACGAAGTCGTGATGGCTGAGCAGGCGATCGCCACCATTCAAACCCTGCGGCAACAGTTTCCGATTTCCCTATTGGTCATGGGCGATCAAACGACTGCCAAAGCATGGAAACAGCGCCTCACCGACCAACTCCCCGATCCCCTGCGGATTATTTTGGTAGACGAACGCTACAGCACCCTCGAAGCCCGCGATCGCTATTGGCAAATGTTTCCCCCCAAAGGGCTACAGCGCCTCTTGCCCCGGGGCGTACGCACCTTGCCGCGCCCCATCGACGACATCGTCGCCATTCTGCTGATTGAGCGCTACCTAGAACGCCTCACCGAATAACAGCTTCATCCTTGCCAATTCAAACGTGCCCACTCAAAACTCAAAGCTCAAAACTCAACCCCGCCCGCCTAAATTTCTGCCCGAATCGTAAACGAATAATCGCCACCCAGTTCCAATTGATAATCACACTGTTCCAAAAAACGTTCTAGGGCATCTTTGATCAATGCCCGCCCCAAAGACGGTTCCACAATCAACTGTCCCTGGCTAAACCGCCATTGAAATTGCCACTCATAGGAGTTAGCTCGAACTTCGCCTTCAATCTTGCCGTTTTGCCAAGACTGACGGGTAATCCGCACGTAAGCTGTAGTTTCGGGTAAGCGCCTAGAACTCAAAACTGTTCCCCATATCAGCCATTACATTCGGTCTAGATCCG
>CASBQX010000255.1 GCA_949127925.1 Synechococcales cyanobacterium PMM_0002 | reverse complement strand
TTATCTAGTGAAGCTGATCCAGGTTGTGCTTCTCGATTAATGCTTGATTTTCCGGCAAATCTACCCAACGCTCCAAGGCATCGGACACCACATCGGATAGCGTTTTTTCATGTAATGCAGCTAAGAGCCGAATTAGTTTATCCAAATCTGGCTCTACATACACTCTGAGTTCTGGCTTCTTCTTTGCTGCCATCTTGAGTTTTGACAATTGCAAGCACATATCATCGCATACCGCTCTTTCCGCATACGCGCATACGCGCAAGCGTGATATGATTGCTCTCAAGCTTTATTTGAGGCAATCCCTGATGGTCACACTCTCCGATGATGAAGTCGCACTACTGCGATCGCTCCTAACTGCCTTGCGCGGCATCAAAGTTCGAGACATTGATAAAGCGATGGTGATCCTGGCAAAAGCCGACAGACGAAGCAAGCCATAATTTTGCGTTGCGGGTAGGGGCGAGTTTAGCCGATCGCGTATCGGTAAACCCGGTCGCGTTCAATCAAAACTCGCCCTTCGGCTTCCGTCAAAATTCGCCCTCCGGCTGCTGTCAACTTACCCCAACCCCTGCTGTAACTGGGTTTTAGCTGCCGCCAGAGCCTCTGGTAGCTTACTAGGATCGCGCCCGCCCGCCTGCGCCAGGTTATGCCGACCACCGCCACCGCCGCCGCAGAGTTTGGCGATCGCCCCCTACAATGGCATTGCAGATCTGACAATGCCATTGCAACCCAACACAAAGCTATTGCAGCTCCTACAATGCCAATGTGAGTCGATACATTGCCAATGTCACCCAACACAATGCGATCGCAGCTCCTACAACGCGATCGCCTTTATCGCTTGAGGGATGAGGGAAAACTGCGATCGCTACACTGAATCAAGCAACTTGAAGCGTTCTGGGTTCGGGGATAGGTTCACCTTCTGCTTGCCAAGCTTCCAGGTACATTCCAATAACTTCTTCACCGTTATGAGTTGCTTCCTCACGACTTTTTCCGTGAGTGCAAGGCATTACAACTAAATCAGCAAACTCTGGAATTGTGACCAGGAAAAGCTGATCTTCATCAGACCATTGGATCACCATACTGTATCGACTCATGAATCCTCGTCCTCCTTTCTGATGTCTTTAAGCGCGGCAAGCAATTTTGCTAATTGTTTTTCTAGGTAGAGTGGCACATCATTTCCGTCCTTGCCTGGAATTGTCAGTGTTTTTCTAAGCAAAGGGTGCTGCCAACGCTCATGGCTACCCTTGCCACGCTTGGGCAAGTAAACAAATCCTTCACGCGCAATCTGAGCTTTCAACTCTCGAATCTTCCTGGGCATGAATATTGTTTTGTCACTCCACCCTATTTTCCCACCTTTCCTTAGTCTCTAGCCACTGCTATGCCGAGTTGCTTCGTAGCAATGCGATCGCAACTCCTACAATGCGATCGCCTGCCCTAATCATCAATAATGGCACTGCGATCGAGCATCAGCATATTGCGCAACTGAGCAGTATCTAGCTCAGTTAGCCAGGTTTCACCCGTGCCCACTACCTGTTCCGACAGGGCTTTTTTGCTTTCAATCAACTCATGAATCCGTTCTTCCAGCGTGCCAGTGCAGACAAACTTGTGTACCTGCACATTGCGCGTTTGGCCAATGCGGAAGACGCGATCGGTGGCCTGATTTTCAACTGCCGGATTCCACCAGCGATCGAAATGGAACACATGATTGGCGCGAGTCAGGTTTAGCCCTACTCCGCCTGCTTTGAGCGACAGAATAAAAATACGTGGAGCCTGGGGGTCATTCTGAAACCGATCGACCATCACCTCGCGCTGCTTGCGCGACGTACTGCCATACAAAAACAGCACCTCGCGCTCAAACTGCTGCTCCAAATACGCCTGCAAATCTTTGCCCCACTCGGCAAACTGCGTAAAGATCAGCGTGCGATCGCCCTCCGCCAAAATCTCTTCTAGCATCTCCGTCAGCCGCTGCAACTTCCCCGATCGCGCCAAAAACGCCGCCGCCGAGCCGCCTTCATCCTTCATCCTTCCGCCGTCATCCTTCAGCAAGGCGGGATGATTGCACACCTGCTTCAACCGCGTCAGCAGTGCCAAAATCATGCCGTGCCGCTGGATGCCTTCTGCTGCCTCAATTTGCTCTAGCGAATGATCGACTAACTGCTGATAGATTGCGGCCTGGTCAGAGGTGAGTCCGCAGAACACCGTCATTTCCTGCTTGTCGGGCAGGTCTTGAATGATGCTGCGATCGGTTTTGAGGCGGCGCAGAATAAACGGTTGGACGAGCGATCGCAGTGTTTTGAGCGAATCGGTATCGCCGTAGCGTTCGATTGGGATGCCAAACCGCCGCTGAAAGAAGTTGCGCGGTCCCAAATAGCCGGGATTGAGGAAGTCTAAGATCGACCACAGTTCCGACAGGCGGTTTTCGACGGGGGTACCTGTGAGGGCAATACGGAACTGGGCGTCTAACTGCCGTACCGACTGCGACTGCTTGGCCTCAGAGTTTTTGATATTCTGCGCTTCGTCTAGAACCACGCCCTGCCATTTCACGCTTTGCAATTCTTTCTCGTCGCGGTAGACCAGGGCATAGCTGGTCAGCACCAGGTGATACCCTTTCATCGTTTTGGCAAAGGTTTTACCCTGCGATCGCTTATCACCATGATGCAGCAGCACCTTCAGCGTCGGCGCAAACCGCTTGACTTCGCGCTCCCAGTTGCCCAGAACCGAAGTAGGGCAGACTAATAAGGTGGGATGTTCGATTAAATCGTTTTCTTGCAAATGCAGCAGTAGGGCAATCAACTGCACCGTTTTGCCAAGCCCCATGTCGTCGGCCAGACATGCGCCCAGTCCCCACTGTTCCAAAAAGGCCATCCACGACGCGCCCCGAATTTGGTACGGGCGCAGCTCGCCGCGAAACTCTCGCGGGGTAGGAATCAGGGTCAGGTCTTGGTTGCCTGTGGTCAGGGTGTTGATTAGGTCTTCTAGTGCGCCCGATGCCTCAAAGCTAACGACGGGAAGCTTTTCAATCATTTGGGTATCGCCCGTACTCATCCGCAGCGCATCTTCTAGCGATAGCGACATTTGGTCTTTGCGGCTAGCAAAAAACTCTTGGGCGGCGCGGATATCTTGCGATCGCAGCTCTACCCATTCGCCATTCACCTCTACTAGCGGCGTATTCAGCGCCACCAACCGATCAAATTCCGCTTTCGACAGCCGCTGCCCGCCAATCGTTAGCTCCCACTTAAAATTCAGCAAACTCTTCAAGCCCAACCCCTGCATCCGCTTGCTGGGCGTTTCGGCCTGGACGCTTAACCCCAGCCGATTTGCCCAGCCCTGCTGATTGGCCAAACTGGGCGGCAGCACCACGCCAAAGCCGCTATCTTGCAGCCGCCACGCGGTTGTTTTGATGAATTCGTAGACTTGGAGCGGCGTCAGGCGGCAAGACTGGGGCTGCTGGGTTTGTAGGCTGGGTTCGATGCCGGGATGCAGGCGGGAGGCTAAACCCAGGCCGGCCAGCAGCGTTTCTTGGGGCTGGTTGATGGTGCGCCCCAGGTAGACCAGGCGATCGACGGGGTTGTGCCAAATGGTGCGGGCGCTGATCAGGCATTCAGGGTCATCGACGGCCTGCAAAAAATATTCTAATGTCCAGTCCATTTGCCCCATCAGGGGCGGGTGCAGATAGAAACAGGTGCGGAACGGCGTGTCTTGCTGGCTGAGGTGGTGTTGCAGCGGCGTTAGCCACTGGGTGAGGACTGACCGCAATCGCTCAAGTTTAGGTGGATCAGCGGCGATCGGCTTTGCCGTCTCACAGAGAATCGCCTCCGTCTGCGTCAAGCTTTGCAGCCACTCTCGCAGTGCCACATCTTTGGGCAAGGCAATGGCAGGCAGGATGGGCGCATCGGTGCGGGTGTTGTGCAGCGTAGTGCGAATTTGGGCATCTACTACCCGGTTGAGAAAATCGAGCAGCAGCGGTCGCGCCAGGGTCACGGTATCGGCCACAGCCAAGTTCTGTTCTGCCCCAGCAGCAGCCAAATCAGCTCCGTCTTGATAGGTGCGGCAGGCAACGGGCATCTGTCGGGCAAACTGGCGCAGCCGCGTTTGATCGACGTCGCTATCGAGCAACACCTGCCAAGTACTAAACAGCGCCCCGTCAACTGGGTCTAGCGCGGGCAAAAACTTAGAGCGCGCCAGCAAATCCAGGCTCCAGCGCGCTGCGTGAGACCAAAACCGCAAATCACTGCCGACAAATGAGTCTGCCTGATTCATCGCCACCAGCGGCAGCGAGTTGAGCAACTGGGTGGCTTCTAGCGGCGTCAGGCAAATTCCTTCTACCTGCCAGGGATAAAGTTCTAGCGTTTGGGTGGCCGGATCGGCATCGGGCTGGAGCACTGCCGCCGAGTGCTGGGGGATGCGCTGCATCGTTTGGGTAGGCAGGTCTGATCCAGATTCTGATCCACCTTCTACCTCGACGGTAGAGTAATGAGTTGGCAGGGCAAACCAGAAAGCGTGCCAGTGCGGTGCGGTTAATCCTGGTTCTGCGTCTGTTGCTGGCGATCGCTTGCCGCGATTGGGTGCCACCCGTACAGTTTCTGCCAACGGCAGGTCGGCCACCGGCCAGTGCAATTTGCGCGATTGGGATAGCGATCGCAAAAATGGCAGCAGTTCTGCCCGCGTCATGGCAAATGGATGGGGCTGCACCGCCTGATCTGCGGCCACGTCATCTGGTTCTAACCGCCGCCACATTTCTCCCCACAGGAAAAAGCAGCCATCCTTGGCCGTGTCAGCCCCAGCGGCAGCAACGGCTGGGCTGGACGCCGACGGGCTTAGAGCCGATGCATGAAGCGGAGAAACCCAACTGCCGTGTAAAATTGCCATGCAAATCGAAAAGGTGTCGAAAGGGATGCAACGTAAAAGGCCAGCAGCAAATCGATCAAACGCAAATGATAGAGAAAATGCAGAGATGATCTGCGCCTAGAAACCCAGAAAACCTGAAATAATAAGTGTCGATTTGCCAGAAACCAAAACGATTAATCAGGAATAGAAAAGCGGATGCGATTACCCATTCGGCGAGTACTCAAAAACGGCATTGCCGTTGAAGTGGACAAGATGCGCTCCGATGAGCAAGAACCGGTGCGATCGCTGCTAAACCAAATTGTGTTAGCTGGCATCACCTATCCTCAATCTCAGCCACTGTCTGAGCCAGAGTTTGCCGCATACTGGCTAAGCCGAGATGCCTTCGTGGTTCGACGGGCTGGGGCTAGCTCAACCAATCCTTCACACGATACACCAAAGCCCTCGCCACCCGAAGTGCTGGGCGCGTTTTATCTCAAGCCCAACTTTCCAGGACGCAGCGGCCACATTTGCAACGCTGGCTTTATTGTACAACCCACCATGCAAGGGTTGGGTCTGGGGCGACTCATGGCTGAGGCAATGCTGGCGATTGCCCCCACGCAGGGCTATACGGCGGTGATGTTTAACCTGGTATTTGCCACCAACACGCCATCATTAAATTTATGGAAATCTTTAGGGTTCAGCACAATTGGCCGCATTCCGAAGGCGGCGCATTTGGCGACCGGAGAAACCGTGGATGC
>CASBQX010000254.1 GCA_949127925.1 Synechococcales cyanobacterium PMM_0002 | reverse complement strand
CTCCAAACGATTCAACAACTAAAAACCTGGCTGGATGCCTTTCGCCCTCTACCGCCTGTAGTCGTTAGTGAACTGCGACAACGGTATCGAGTCCGCTTTACCTATCACTCCAATGCGTTGGAAGGCAATACCCTCACGCAGAGTGAAACCGAGCTGGTGTTAACGACAGGGATAACGATTGGCGGAAAGACACTTCAGGAACATTTAGAGGCTGTTGGACATGCGGATGCGATCGCCTACATTGAAGCGTTAGCCCAACAGTCTATGCCTTTGGGTGAGTGGGAAATTCGCCAAATTCATAGTTTGATCTTACGAAAAATCGATCCTGAAGAAGCTGGACGCTACCGGACATTGGATGTACAGGCAGCAGGCACAGGATATGTTTATCCACCGCACTATTTACTGTCTGAGTTGATGACGGAGTTTGTCACTTGGCTCAACTCGGCAGATGCTCAAAGATTGCATCCCGTTCGTTATGCAGCAGCAGCCCATCATCGCTTTGTCACACTCCATCCATTTCGTGATGGTAATGGACGCACAGGACGACTGTGGATGAATTTGCTGTTGCTACGGGCAGGTTATCCGATCGCTATCATTTCAAATGAACATCGACAGCGATACATTGAAGCATTAATACAGGGGCAACAATCTGACCACTGGGAACCCCTCTATACACTGATGATGGATGCGACTCAAACGGCTCTGGTGGAAGTGTTGGGAGTGTTAGCGACGGCAGGTGAGATTGAAAACAAAGAATTACCGTTTTACGGGGAGATGCTGAAGTTTTTGCAGCAACAGGAATTGTTAGATAGTTGAGAGGGAGCGATCGCCCTCTTAATCTCGGTAGTCCAGGTTCTAAAGGCAGAGTTTGGAAAGTAGCGATCGCCATTCAAAATTCTGAGCGTTGAGGGTGGAATTTGGCGATCGCACGTTATCCCGTTTAAGAGAGCTGACCTCAGAGATTTAGTTACAGCGACCCAGATTTAACCCTAAGCCGTTGGTGCCCGTTTCTGCCAGCCAGCCAAGGTTAATGGTGCCTTTGTAATAGGCTCGCAGCCAGACCCGACCATCGGGGGTCGTTTGGCGTTGGGGAGGGTTTGTGGCGTAGACGCGCTCGTTGGTAAATACAGTTGCCAAGTATCCGCCGTAGGGGGCAGTACGCACCTGGATTTCAGCAGGAAGAACTTGATAGCAGGCACCAACCGGGACTCCAGGGCCAGGGCCAGGATCAGGGGCAGCATTGCAATTGGAGAGTAATGTGTTGGTACGCACCCACCCGAGAGCAGGCTGCTGGATTTGGGCAACCCCTTGACCCAACACACCCGTTAACGTAATTCGTGTATAGGGCTGTAACTGCCGTACCACTTGAGTTTGCGAAGCCGTGGAATAGACGGTAATAGCGCCAGTGCCGCTGGAACGGCAAGTATTATTGTAGCTGGGGCGTTCGTATAACGGAATATCGGCAGTTTGAGCCAGTGCAGGGGCGATCGCACTACCTATGAATAGTTCAAATGCACTGATTCCAAGTGCCGTTGCTAGACCGACAAACACCTGACATCGGTTCAAGCCGGGTTTTAATCTCATGATAGACCTCACAATTGTCAAGGGGGATATTAGTTTGGCACTTTACCACGATAGAGAAACCGAACGTTCTGCCTCAATATTCTTGTTACAAATGC
The DNA here is from genome assembly GCA_949127925.1 of Synechococcales cyanobacterium PMM_0002. Taxonomy (GTDB): domain Bacteria; phylum Cyanobacteriota; class Cyanobacteriia; order Elainellales; family Elainellaceae; genus CASBQJ01. The sequence continues at coordinate 4,955 of CASBQX010000254.1, read as the reverse complement.
TGTTGTTGGGTCGTTAAGTTACCTTTTAAGAACCGCGCTCCGCAAAAATGGTACTATCAGCCCACTTCACTTGCGATCGCCCTCTATCCATGGATTTAATCTTTTAATCAAGCACCTATGGAATTTAGCTTAATTCTCTCTAATATTCTCAACCCTCCAGTTTTATTTTTCTTTGTTGGTATGGCAGCGATTTGGCTGAAGTCAGATTTAGAAATTCCGCAGCCATTGCCAAAAATGTTCTCGCTCTATTTACTCTTTGCGATTGGCTTTAAAGGCGGTCATGAGATTATTAAAAGTGGTTTGAGTTGGGATATTGGTATTACTCTACTGGCCGCTATTGCCATGGCGTGCTTAGTGCCAATTTACTCATTTTTTATCTTGCGGCTCAAGCTAGATATTTACAATGCTGCCGCGATCGCCGCTACCTATGGCTCAATTAGCGCCGTGACATTTATTACCGCTAGCGCCTTACTTACAAAGCTGGAGTTAGGGTTTGGCGGCCATATGGTCGCCGCTTTAGCATTAATGGAATCACCTGCTATCGTGGTGGGCATCTTTTTAGTCCGGCTATCGGTCGATGCTGGAGAGCAAAAACCTGATGCCGTAGAAGCTGTCCCTTGGACTGAGATATTGCGAGAAGCGTGTCTCAATGGCTCGGTGTTTTTGTTGGTTAGCAGCCTAATTATTGGATTACTTACTGGTGAAAACGGCTGGGGTAAAATCAAACCATTTTCTGATGATTTATTTTATGGAATACTGTGCTTTTTCTTACTAGACATGGGTTTAATTGCAGCCCGCCGGATTAACGATTTAAAGCAAGCCGGACCGTTTGTGATTGGCTTTTCTTTATTAATGCCTGTATTGAATGCGGTGATTGGCATTGGTTTAGCCAAGCTGCTAGGCATGTCGGTCGGCAACGCCCTACTGTTTACGGTTCTCTGTGCCAGTGCCTCTTACATTGCCGTTCCGGCAGCCATGCGCATGAGTGTGCCTGAAGCCAATCCCAGCCTTTATATTTCAATGGCTCTGGCGCTGACGTTTCCCTTTAATATCATTGTCGGGATTCCCATATATCTACAAGTTATTCAGCGACTTTGGACATAAACCCCATGAATACGATTAAGCGCATTGAGATTGTCGTTCCAGCTATTGAGTTAAAGCCCGTCTTAAAACGATTAGAAAACAATGGCGTCAAAAAGTACAGCATCATTCGCCACGTAGTTGGACGCGGAGAATTTGGGGAATCGACCGATGATTTGGATGACCAGCTCAGCGGAGTCTATATTTTGATGACTTGTGCGATTGGTGAGGAAGAGTCGCTGTATTTAGACCTAAAGCCGATCCTAGAGAAATTTGGCGGTATGTTTTTAGTATCCGATGCTGTGGGATATCGGTATTAAATCAGCACCAACAAAAAAGGTTGACCTATGGTTCGAGTATTTTTGGCGATCGCGGCTGTATTAGGCGGGACATCAGTGGCGGCAGGTGCATTTGGTTCCCATGCGCTCAAAGCTCGGTTGAGCGATCGCGCCCTCGAAATTTTTGACCTGGGTACGCGCTACCAGATGTATCATGCGCTGGCGTTGCTAGCTGTGGCGCTACTCTTACAAACTCAAATACCACAAGCTCAAACCGCTCAACCATTCCTCACGGCAGCAGGCGTTGCATTTATTGTTGGGGTGGTCATTTTTTCGGGAAGCCTCTATGCCCTCAGCTTAACTGGGGTGAAGTGGCTGGGAGCCGTTACGCCATTAGGCGGCGTGGCATTGATGGTGGGGTGGGGATGTTTGGCGATCGCTGCCCTTAACATGAAGCGCTAGCGGGCGAAACTGCCGTATGGAGCAAATGAAGGATTAACCACTGAGACGGCACCATTGAACTCAGACAACTCTGTAGATTGGTTGCCCGGTTCATCCATCTCTTCCTCCAAAATTAGCTCTGAGGGGAACACAAACCCAGCCGTCTCGTAATATTGGTCGGATAACTCAGCCCGTTGCGCCATTTGCTCCATGTAGCCGACATAGTTGCCCACTAAAAAGTAGACGGCAACCAACCCTGATGCCGCCACAGACACCAGAAAGCCAGCGAGCATTAGAGAAAACTCTTTGCGGTCAAGGGCTTCCTGCATCAGGTGCAGTGCCCAGGCCACTAGGACAATCACAACAAGTAATATAAAAATCATCTTCTGAGCAAACTGTAAAGCATCTGTAATATTACACAGTGTAACAGTTTCTCAGCGAAGTGGCTGTCAGCAGACAAAAGTGAACGATTGTCAATCCCTAATATTGATTAATATTGCTTGCCTACTACTGGGTCGGCTTGCCCTAGATTCTGACTAGAACTTGCTGCTCAGCCAAGTAATGCTTAATTTCGGCTACGGTCAGGTGGCCATAGTGCAAAAGTGATGCTAGCAGAGCCGCTTCCGCTTTACCTTCCGTCAGAGCCTCATGGATATGAGCGCAAGTCCCGGCTCCACCCGACGCAATTACCGGGATGGAAACGCGGTCGGCGATCGCCCGAGTCAGCGCCAAATCGTAGCCCGCCTGCGTGCCATCGGCATCCATGCTGGTGACGAGCAGCTCTCCCGCACCGCGCCGCGCCACGTCTTCAGCCCAAGCGATCGCATCTAGCCCCGTATTTTCTCGCCCCCCGCGCACATAGACATCCCAGCCAGGGTTCGCCGGATCAACCCGCCGCCGCGCATCAATTGCAATCACAATGCACTGGTTGCCGAATCGATCGCTGGCTCGGTCAATCAAGTCTGGGGTGCGCACTGCCGCCGAATTGAGGCTAATTTTATCGGCTCCGGCTCTTAACAATTGTTTAATCGTTTCTAAGGAACTGATCCCGCCGCCGACTGTGAGCGGAATAAATACCTGCTCCGCCGTACGATAGACCACATCAAAAATAATGCCCCGATCTTCATGGGTTGCGGTGATATCTAGAAACACCAGTTCATCGGCACCCGCATCGTTATAAACCTGCGCCAGTTCAACGGGATCACCTGCATCCTTTAGATCCACAAAGTTCACACCCTTGACCACGCGACCTGCTTTGACATCGAGACAGGGAAGAATTCGTTTTGCCAGCATGAAAGGAAAGAAGAAAAGAATTTAGACGGGCGCAAAATCCCCACTAACAATACCTTAAACAGGCGCAATACACTGATACAATTTTTAATGTTTATCCGTTCTTTGAGAGTTTTTTTAAAAAAGATGGAAATTGGGCAAAAAGTTCGGGTTCGGCGGCTACGCGATCGCGCTCCACAAGACGTGATTAAGCGGCTGGGTAAGGTTGGAGTGATTCAAGACTACAAAATGACGGATGGCAGTGGCGTTGGGTTGGTGGTGAAGTTTGACGATAAGTTTTCTACCTGGTTTTTTGAGGATGAGCTGGAACCGTCAGCTTGAACAAACTCTAGTTTCATGGCCAGAGTCACTAGAATCAGCGCCGGAAACACAAACAGTGAATTCGGTCGCTACGATAATCTAAGGCACGTTAGCGCAATTTTTAATTGTGTCAACCACAGTTATTTAGGTGAAGAGCCAGATTTAGAGTGGCTCTTCACCTAAATTGCAGCCAGATGATCACGCGAGCAATGCTGTAAACAGCTAGGTGTACTGGGGATGAGTTTGATTCTGACATTTTTGGGCAAAGGTGGAACCGGGCGAACCACGGTGGCGATCGCGTCGGCCAAAAAGTTTGCGGCGGCAGGGAAACGGGTGCTGTTGGTGGGGCAAGACGCGGGGCCAGCCCTCGGGCTGATGCTGGGCGCGCTGCCCACACCAGATCCACAGTATATTGAACCTAATCTCCAGGTGGTGCAGCTTCAAGCCACTGTGTTGATGGAGCGGGCGTGGGACGAGGTCAAAAAGCAAGAGGCTCAGTACCTCCGCACCCCCATCCTCAAAGCGGTGTATGGGCAAGAATTAAGCATTTTACCGGGCATGGACGGGGCTTTAGCGCTAAATGCCCTGCGAGAGTTTGATGCCAGCGGCAACTATGATGTGATTGTGTTTGACGGGGTGGGCGACCAATCGACTCTGCGGATGCTCGGGCTGCCCGAAATTGGCAGTTGGTATGCTCGCCGCTTCCGTCAAGTCTTTGCCGATTCCGATTTGGTCAAGACGATCGCGCCGTTTATTCAGCCCGTTGCCAGTGCGGTGCTCAACGTCAACTGGTCGGGTGATTTGTTTAATCAACCCACTACCCAACAGGCGACCAATTCGATAGAGCAGGGCAGGGCAGCCGTGGCTGATCCGACGCGAGTGGCGGCATATTTGGTCACCACTGCCGATCCGCTGGCGATCGCCACTGCCAAGTATCTGTGGGGCAGTGCCCAGCAAATTGGCCTGACGGTCGGCGGCGTCATTTTCAACCAGGGCACAGATCCCGATGTCATTAGCAGTGACTTTGCCCCGTTGCCCGTCGCCGTATTGCCCACAGACCCTAGCTCTAGTTGGCAACCCCTGCTCGACGCCCTACCCGACTTTTCCCAAGCCACCCAGGCTCCAAAACCTGTGGCCATTAATGTGGGCGATCGCAAAGTGGCTTTGTTTCTTCCTGGTTTCGACAAAAAACAGGTGAAGCTGACCCAATACGGCCCTGAAGTCACGGTAGAAGCAGGCGATCAGCGCCGTAATGTATTTCTGCCGCCGGAATTGAGCGGCAAGTCGATTACAGGGGCAAAATTCCAGGATGGATTTTTGATTATTTCGTTTTAAGCAGATTGCCCCCAGAGCGGATTCCCCCTAAACGAACGCCATGATCCGCTAACTTGCCATCAGCCCACCCTGATCTCTATGACCTTGATCTATGACCTTGATCACCGTCCGCCCTGAAGGACTGTACTGCGAAGCGGGTGGGTTCTTTATTGACCCGTGGCAACCCGTTGAGACCGCGTTGATTACCCATGCCCATGCGGATCACGCCCGGGCTGGCTCCAGCCATTATTT
>CASBQX010000253.1 GCA_949127925.1 Synechococcales cyanobacterium PMM_0002 | reverse complement strand
TTACCAGTGTACAATTGTGAGCTGTTGTCCTCAGCTCGAAATCAAAATAAAAGTTGGGAATCGGCCACATCTGTGGAAAATAACGTGAAATCTTTGGCGATCGCCTCGCTTACAGCGTCCTCGATCCCCGCCGCTGTGGCGCTCGATCAACAGTGCTTAGGTGGCATGTGGACCGCTGACGGCTACCAACGAGAAGTGGAAAGCCCCAATAGTGTCATGCTGGCGGTGTTTGACTCCACCCTCCACTCGTCTCCCCTCTCCCCATCTTCGTCGCCGCTGCTGGCTCTGGCCTGTCTCTGGACTATCCTCGACGAAGCTCATATCACTATTCTGGCAGTACATCCCGACTGTCGGGGTCAAGGGTTGGGATATCTCATGGTGACAGCGCTGATGCAGGCGGCATGGCAGCGTGAGATGGAGTGGGTGACGCTAGAAGTGCGGGTATCAAATCAAGCCGCGATCGCTCTTTATCGGCAATTCGATTTTACAGACGTGGGCAATCGCAAGCGTTATTACCAAAATCCAGACGAAGATGCGCTGATTCTCTGGCGAAAAGGATTAAAGCAATCGGAGTTTTCTGGGCGGTTGCACACGTGGTGGAGTCAGGCGGGCGATCGCCTACATCGATCGGGATGGCGAGCCTTGAGCCTCCCTGCACAAACAGATGATCTTGCTTTCCCTCTTGACATAAGTATCTTTTCCTAGGACTATGCTTCCTCGGGGCTGATTCCCTTCCTCAGGGCAAATCCCTGGATTGCGGTGCATAGCGCTCCTCCCATGCCCTCCCCATCTAGGGGCGGGATCAAACTACGTCTCTAGCTTTCTGTTAATGCTGGCTGTTCGATTTGCGACCGCCCGGTGGAATCTCTTACCCTATGTTAGAATCAGCGTAACGGCACGCAGCGGGTATACACACTGCCATGTTTGAACGCTTCACAGAGAAAGCCATTAAGGTGATCATGCTTGCCCAGGAAGAAGCTCGTCGCCTGGGTCACAACTTTGTAGGGACAGAACAGATCCTCCTGGGTCTGATTGGAGAAGGGACCGGCGTCGCCGCCAAAGTACTAAAATCCATGGGTGTCAATCTCAAAGACGCTCGGATTGAAGTAGAGAAGATTATTGGCCGGGGATCAGGATTCGTTGCAGTCGAGATTCCCTTCACCCCCCGGGCGAAGCGAGTTCTTGAACTGTCTCTCGAAGAAGCCCGCCAACTGGGTCACAATTACATTGGCACGGAACATCTCTTATTAGGGTTGATCCGTGAAGGTGAAGGGGTGGCCGCTCGGGTTCTAGAGAATCTGGGCGTTGATCTTTCTAAGGTGCGCACCCAGGTGATCCGGATGCTGGGTGAAACCGCCGAGGTTTCTACAGGTGGCAGTCAAGGTCGTACCAAGACGCCAACTCTAGACGAATTTGGTTCCAATTTGACGCAAATGGCTGCTGAAGGCAAGCTCGACCCCGTGGTCGGCCGTCAAAAGGAAATTGAGCGAGTGATCCAAATCCTCGGTCGTCGTACCAAAAACAACCCGGTGTTGATTGGTGAGCCTGGTGTTGGTAAAACGGCGATTGCCGAAGGGCTAGCCCAACGCATTTCCAACAACGACATCCCCGACATCTTGGAAGACAAGCGTGTGGTTACGCTTGACATTGGTCTGCTGGTTGCAGGCACCAAGTACCGGGGTGAATTTGAAGAGCGCTTAAAGAAAATCATGGATGAAATCCGGCAAGCCGGAAACGTCATCCTGGTGATTGACGAAGTGCATACGCTAATTGGTGCGGGTGCGGCAGAAGGCGCAATCGATGCAGCCAACATCCTTAAGCCTGCTTTGGCGCGGGGTGAGCTACAGTGCATCGGTGCTACAACGTTAGACGAATATCGCAAGCATATTGAACGCGATGCTGCCCTAGAGCGTCGTTTTCAACCCGTCGTGGTGGGCGAACCCACTGTTGACGAGACGATCGAGATTTTGCGCGGGCTGCGCGAACGCTACGAACAGCATCACAAACTCAAAATCTCAGATGCTGCTTTAGAGGCAGCTGCAAAGCTGTCCGATCGCTACATCGCCGATCGCTTCTTGCCAGATAAGGCCATCGACCTAGTGGATGAAGCAGGTTCTAGAGTTCGACTCATCAATTCTCAGCTGCCCCCAGCGGCAAAAGAACTGGACAAAGAGCTGCGGCGGGTATTGAAAGACAAAGATGACGCCGTACGTTCTCAGCAGTTTGATAAAGCTGGTGAGTTGCGCGATCGCGAAATGGAAATTAAGGCCGAGATTCGAACGATTGCCCAAACCAAGAAAAACGAAGCTGCTGATGGCGAAGACATTTCTCCCATTGTGGATGAAGAAGACATCGCCCACATTGTGGCCTCATGGACAGGTGTTCCAGTTAACAAGCTTACGGAGTCTGAATCCGAAAAGCTGCTGCACATGGAAGACACCCTGCACAATCGTTTGATTGGTCAAGATGAAGCCGTAAAGGCAGTATCGCGAGCCATTCGCCGGGCTCGTGTGGGTCTCAAAAACCCCAACCGACCCATTGCTAGCTTCATTTTTTCTGGCCCAACTGGGGTTGGTAAAACTGAGCTGACTAAATCCCTAGCCGCCTACTTCTTCGGTTCAGAAGACGCCATGGTTCGGCTAGATATGTCGGAATACATGGAACGGCACACCGTTTCTAAGCTAATTGGCTCGCCTCCGGGCTATGTCGGCTACAGCGAGGGCGGTCAGTTGACTGAGGCAGTTCGCCGTCGCCCCTATACGGTGGTTCTATTCGACGAAATCGAAAAAGCCCACCCCGATGTCTTCAACATGCTGTTGCAGATTTTGGAAGATGGTCGTTTGACGGATGCCAAAGGCCGCACGGTGGACTTTAAGAACACTCTGCTGATCATGACCTCCAACATCGGTTCTAAGGTCATTGAGAAAGGCGGCGGCGGTTTGGGCTTCGACTTCTCTTCCGAGAGCCAAGCGGAGTCTCAATACATCCGCATCCGTTCTTTGGTAAACGAAGAGCTGAAGCAGTACTTCCGCCCAGAGTTCCTCAACCGTTTAGACGAAATCATCGTCTTCCGTCAGCTCACTAAGGATGAAGTGAAGCTAATCGGCGACATTTTACTCCGGGAAGTGTCTGGCCGCCTCTTAGATCAGGGCATTACGCTTGAAGTCACAGAGCGGTTCAAGGATCGCTTGGTTGAAGAAGGCTACAACCCGAGCTACGGTGCTCGTCCCCTACGTCGGGCAATTATGCGCCTGCTAGAAGATTCTCTAGCTGAGGAAATTCTTTCCGGTCGCGTCAAGGATGGCGATGTCGCCGTAGTTGATGTCGGTGAAGATGGTCAGGTGAAGGTTTCTTCTGGTGAGAAACGGGAACTGTTGCCTCAAGCCGTCGAGTAGGCGATCGTCAATTGAGTCCTCTTAATTGAGTTCTCTTCCATTGAATCTATTGGCAGGGGCGCTTCGCGAAGCGCCCCTGCTTTTTGTATGGAGTATGGGCAGTGTCCCTGCCGTTTTGGCATCTATTGAGGGGTTGCATATTACAGTCCATGAATTAGTTCTCGTAGGCTACAGCTAGGGAGCAATGGGGGCGTTAGAATGGCTGGATAGCAAGCATTTCAAGCTGTTCAATCAAGCTTTTTCTTCATAACTTGCAAGGAGCTAATCCCTGGACATGGTGCAAGAACTAACCCATCCCCTTTCAGCAGAGACTCGTTCCGAGCTTGATGCGTTTTGGATGCCTTTTACCGCTAACCGACAGTTCAAAACCAAGCCTCGTCTGATGGTATCGGCCAAAGACATGCACTTTACCACCGAAGATGGGCGGCAGGTTTTAGATGGTACGGCTGGTCTGTGGTGTGTAAATGCTGGCCATTGCCGTCCCAAAATTATTGAAGCAGTGACCAAGCAAGTGGCCACTCTGGATTTTGCCCCTACCTTTCAGATGGGGCATCCCGGGCCATTTCAGCTAGCGGAACGATTAGCCGATATGCTTCCGGGCGACCTCGACCATGTGTTTTTTACTAACTCAGGCTCCGAAGCCGTCGAGTCAGCGCTGAAGATTGCGATCGCCTATCACCGAGTCTGCGGTCAGGGGACACGGCAGCGGCTGATTGGTCGAGAACGCGGTTACCATGGCGTCAACTTTGGCGGAATTTCCGTGGGTGGTATTTCTACCGTCCGCAAATTTTTTGGCGGCTTGCTCAACGGCGTAGATCATCTTCCCCACACCCATGACCTAGAACATAATGCCTTCAGTAAAGGGCAGCCCACCTGGGGATCCCACCTAGCCGATGATTTAGAACAGATCGTTGCCCTGCACGACGCTTCCAATATTGCTGCCGTGATTGTCGAACCCGTAGCTGGCTCGACCGGGGTTCTGCTTCCCCCAGCTGGCTATCTGCAACGGCTGCGAGAAATTTGCGACAAGTATGGCATCTTACTGATTTTTGACGAAGTGATTACTGGCTTTGGCCGACTGGGCAGTTCCTTTGCAGCCGAACATTTTGGCGTGATCCCCGACATTATTACCGTTGCTAAAGGGATTACGAACGGGACTATCCCCATGGGTGCCGTTTTCGTCCGTAAGCAGATCTACGATGCCTTTATGCATGGCCCCGACAATGCGATCGAGCTGTTTCACGGGTATACCTATTCGGGACACCCAGTTGCCTGTGCGGCGGCTATGGCCACGTTGGATATCTATGAAGAAGAAGGGCTATTCCACCGAGCTAATGACTTAGCCAGCTATTGGGAAGATGCCGTTCATTCTCTGCGAGGGCTGCCCCATGTGATTGACACCCGGAATTTAGGCATCATCGCTGGCATTGAGTTAGAACCCATCCCCGGCCAACCTTCAGCCCGCGCCTTTGATTGCTTCGTGCGCGCTTATGAGCAGGGTCTCCTGATTCGCACGACGGGTGACATTATTGCCCTATCGCCACCTCTGATTTTGGAGAAACATCACATCGACCAAATGTTCTCCATGCTGGCAGATATCCTACGCGAAACAGCGTAGCTGCCGTCTACTGCGGAGAAAGAATCAGTGAAAGCTATTCTGATGGGCGATGCTGAAGGGATAATTTTGCCCTAAAGCCGATTTTGAAAGTTGCGGTCTCCCTGGTATCCCGACGCTGCGGCCAGTTGATCTAGCGTTTGGGTGCCTGAGTAGAACTTCCCGTTAACTTCCCAGGTTGGATATCCGGTGAGTCCCTCGGTGGCCTTACACAAATCAGTTTGGGATTTTGCCCCATCTGGCGCACATTCCACATAGGTAAATTGGGACACTGCTTGTTGTCCAAATAGCTGCTTTTGGTCGTGGCAATGAGGACACCAGTATGCCCCAAACATCTGAGCGCCAATGCTTGTCAGGTGCTGGGCTAGACCGATTTCAGCGGCTCCAGATGTAGTGGTAATTGGTGGCCCAACAGCTCCAGATGTTTCGGCTGTTGTTTGTCCTGTGCCATTTACATTGGCATACACGCCCAACGTGCCAACCAGCACTACCATGCCCACTAAAATTCCAGTGAAAACCAATTGCCCAACATCCTGCCAATCTCTTCCCAATAACGTCAAGGCAAACATCGCCGCCGCAAACAGGGCAGAGGCAACGCAGTAAATACAGATGCCTTTTATGCCATAGGGAACCACGAAGTTCGTGGTCATGATGTACATTAGATAGCCGCTGAAAACCATCATGGCCGTTGCGCCAGCGAACAGCAGTAGCCATGTCCAGTTTTCGACGTTGGTGCGCAGTTGTTTGTTGTCTTCGGGGTTGATGGCCAAAGGCGCAAGCGCAAAAACGGCCATTGCAATGTAGGCAATTAGCCCAAAAAGGGCTAGAGGCAGTCCAAATAATTCTGCATAGGGGCTGGAGAGTACCTGTTCACAGCCGCTGGTGGGGCAAGCAGTTTCGCCGCCAAAAAGCTTGGTCAAGGTGAGGTAGCCCGTGTTGATCGCTCCAAAAATGGCGATCGCCCCAATAATTTTGCGCGACTGTCGCTGAATCCACGGAGTTTGACGGCGTCGGCTCATAAGACCTTACTCAATTGCTAGGTGTTAAATGAAGGATAT